>JARRRC010000007.1:0-15279 GCA_037381105.1 Desulfobacterales bacterium | reverse complement strand
ATGTGAGCCTCGTAAACCAGGGGTGCGTCATTTGAGGCCTGAAAATTTGAACATTTCCAGGAATAAGGATCCGGAGGTAGCCAAACCTGGGCGTTGAAAATCAGCGTATCCGGGTCTTGAACCACCCGTCGAACCCAGGCCGGAATCCGGTCTCCCCGGCCGCCGGGCCAGTGGACGCGAAGCCGATATAAATCCCCATGTTCCAATGCATTGGATGGAAGACGGATCTCCCAAATCCCTTCATTGTTGATCCGCTCCAGGGAAAACCTTTTGTGTTCCCGCCAGTTCGTCATATCTCCGACGAGATATATCGCATCGGCATTGGGAGCCCATTCTCTAAAAATCCATTCGTTTCCGGAAAAATGAAGACCAAAATATTCGTGGCCCGAGGCAAAATCAGCCAGGCTGGTCTTACCGCCGGTGAGCATTTTTTCCGTTTCCGCAATGTTGCGATGCCGCCGCCGAATGATGTGTTCGTAAGGCTTTAGATAGGGGTCGCTTTCCAGAAAAATTTTTACGGGATCGTAGGTCATCGGCACATTAATTGTAAATTTGGGTTTTAAGTAGCAAAAAATCTTTTTTATCAATAGCGCTGGACAATCAGCGGACGCTGAAGCATTTTTTCGTAAAGCTCGATATACTGCCGGGCCGTTACATCATAATTGAAGGTCGCGGCGCTTTCCGTCATAATGCGTTCGATTAAACCGGCTTTGGTTTTTTTCGGGAGTTTATAAAATCTCATGGCGTCCTGAATCGCCCAAAAGAGGCCGGCGCTGTCATAGGTTTTAAAGACAAAACCGTTTCCTGAATTCTTGTTCACGTCTATATGATCGATCGTATCATGAAGCCCCCCCGTATCGTGGACCACGGGCAATGCACCGTAAATGGCGCCGATCATCTGCGGCAGCCCGCACGGCTCGAAAAGAGAGGGCATCAGCACAAAATCCGAGGCGCCGTAGGCCAGGTGCTCCAATCTCTCGTTAAAATCATATATGGCCACTCGCCCGTATAATTCATGATAGTTGACGATGTCTCTAAAATGCTTCTGGTACTCACCGTTGGCCACAAAAACGACCTGAAGATGTTCCTTCCAGTATTCAGACACCATCCGATAGAGGACTTCCGCCAGCAGTTGGCATCCCTTTTGTTTGTTGTCCAGACGGGACGGCCAAAAAAACATTGGGGCATTTTCGTCCTCAATCAGGCCGAGTCTTTTTTGTAGATACCGCTTATTCTCCTTCTTGCCCTCGGGATGATCCTTTGCGCTGTACTGGCGGCAAAGTTCATTGTCCTTTGAAGGGTTGAAGCCGGGGTCCGGCGCGTTGAGGATTCCTGTTGCACATTCGGCATACCATTTGTTGGAGAGTTCTTGCTTTAACGGCCACTCCACAAAATCGTGTCGCCCTTCGACGATCTCCTTTAAAAAGGTAGGACTGACCGTATTGACAAAATGAGCCGCAAAGACACCGCTGGCCAAGAAATCCACCGGATTGGTTTCTCGAGCTTTTTCATATTCGTCGGCATAATGCACATAGTATAAATGCTGCCAGAAGTATGCTGCGTCGACCCCACGATCTTCGATGGCCGAAAGAGGGGCTTTAACGGTATGAATATTGTGAATGGTGAAAAGACACGGAATCTGCCCTTCTCTGGACAAAGCCGGAATTAATCCGGTCATCCAGTCGTTGCAATGAATCAGATCCGGTTGCACCCGAGGAATGATATTATTGATGACTTCCCTTTGAAAAGCCAATGATAGCTTGATGTTTTCACCTCCGTAATCGGAATAGACCCGATTCAGATAAAAAAAGGCGCGATCTTCGGCCAAATGGATTCTGTCATCCGGCATAATGCGACGGAGGGTTCTCAACTCTTTTTCAAGAAAGGAAGCCAGACGGTCTCTGAATATGGCCCGATAATCGGGAAGCGCCACATGAACATCGGCGCCATGATCAAACAGGGCCTTAATCAAAGCGGCGGAAACATCGGCCAACCCCCCGGCCTTGGCCGTAAGAAAGTTGGCCATGCTGCCCATGCGGTCGGGCAGATAGGTGACTTCAGGAGTGACGATAAGTATACGGGGATTTGCCATTTTCCAATCCCTTCCTTTTGCTTTGGTACTAAGTTAGGCGATCAATTCACGCCCAGGTAATGCGTCCGGGAGCGAATTTTATCCGGTCATCCCCCCGTGGAACGGCCCTGACGGTAAATCCGAACCGGCCTGAATCAGTGCAGGTAATGTCGCATGTATAAAGATACGTTCCATTCCCTTGATCTTCTTTAACGGTCATTCCTTTAAAATGACTTTCGGAAATCATATCCACTGCTTTCATCGGCCCGTAGTAGAGTTCTATATCGACTTCATCCGGACGAAGTTCACCCAGCCTTACAACCGCCGTCACCGAAAAACTTTCTCCCACCCGATACGCACCATTTGTTTCCCGAACCGGAGATTCGATTTTTATATCGCCCCATAATTCACCGAGCCGTTTATATTGTGTCGACAGCACGACGGCTTCTTTGGCACTATCCGATATCAGAGACTGAAGACGTTTCGCGGCAGGTTCATAGAAATTCGTTTGATACTTGGATACCATGGCATGGGTGCAGAATTGCTGGATAGCCATCTTCATCGAATTTTTTATCATTTTCAGCCATCGGGCCGGTATATCACCGTTCTTTCTTTCGTAAAAGCAGGGGATCACCTCATTTTCCAGAACATTATAAAGGGCCTGGCTTTCCACGGAATCCTGATAGGCCGGATCGGTATATTCCTCGCCGTTTCCGATCCGCCATCCCCTATCTTCCGAATATCCTTCACACCACCACCCATCGAGGATGCTGACATTGAGGACGCCGTTGGCGGCTGCTTTCATCCCGGAAGTGCCGCACGCTTCAAAGGGGCGTCTGGGCGTATTCAGCCACACATCCCCTCCCTGGACCAAATGCCTGGCAATATTGATGTCATAATCTTCAAGAAAAGCGACCCTGGGACGCACCTTAGCTCTGCGGGCGAATTCAATAATACGCTTGATCAGTTCTTTGCCCTCATTGTCTCTGGGATGGGCCTTCCCTGCAAAAATAAACTGGACCGGCTGCTTTTCCGACGCAATCATGGCCTCAAGCCGATCAGGATCCCTGAGAAGAAGATAGGCGCGTTTATACGTTGCAAATCGACGGGCGAACACAATGGTGAGTGCATCCTGATCCAGCACCGATTCAGCATCCTTCATCATTTCCCTGGGAGCATTTCGACGGCTGTATTGTTTTATCATCAGTGCTCTGCACATTCGAATCAGCCGGCTGCGGCTCATCTCGTGAGCACGCCACAACTCTTCATCATAAATGTCGTCGATTCGACGGATCGTTTCCGGGTTTGCCATATGAAGATGCCATTCGGGTCCTAAATATCTTTCAAACAGCAGTGCATTTTCAATGGAAATCCAGGACGGAATATGTACCCCGTTGGTAACATGGGTAATGGGAATCTCGTCTTCCGGAATGCCTTCCCATACATGCAACCACATACGCCGGGCCACTTTTCCGTGCAACTCGCTGACGCCGTTTATGTATTGAGACATGCGCAACGCCAGAACAAACATGGAAAGCGGCGCATCCGATCCGGATTTCACCGCATGACCCCACGATATCATCTCATCTACGGTCGCGCCCAACCGCTCCGACAGAGGACTAAGATACGGCCTGACAAGATCCGATGGAAATTCGTCGTGTCCTGCGGCCACGGGTGTATGGGTGGTTAAAACCGTTGTTCGGGAAACAATCTCTTCGGCGGTTTTCAGATCGATGTTAAATCTCGACATCGTTTGCGAAAGCCGCTCCAGGGTAGCAAAAGCGCAGTGCCCTTCATTCAGGTGGCACACCACGGGATAAATATCCATGGCTTCAAGACAGCGCATCCCCCCGATTCCCAGAAGCACTTCCTGGGCCAGTCTTGTCTTTTGATCTCCGGCATACAGCCGTGATGTGATATCGCGGATTTCCGGGGGATTTTCCGGCAAGTTGGTATCGAGCAGATAGAGCGGAACACGTCCGACCATGAGCTTCCATACCGCAGCCCGAATGTCGCCGTTCGGCCCGGTCACCGATACGGTAATCTTTTTCCCTGACCGATCCTTTGCCGGTTTCACCGGCAGATGATAGATATCGGTCTCCGGATAATCTTCTTGCTGCCATCCGTCCGGATCAAGAAACTGATGAAAATACCCCTTGTGATACAGGATACCCACCCCGACCAGCGGAAGCGCAAGGTCGGAAGCTGCTTTTAAGTGATCCCCTGCCAGTATGCCGAGACCGCCGGCAGAGATGGGTACGCTCTCATGAATACCGTATTCCATGGAAAAATACGCAATGGTTCCATTTTGCCCGTACGGTGTGTTGCTGAAGTCCACAGGGTTTGAAACTTCCATGACGAATCGCTCTTTCACACGCTGTTGATGGGCCAGAAAGCTTTTGTCTTTCGCCAGTTTTTCCAGTTGCTTTTGAGGAATTAATGTCGAAAACACAATGGGATTCCGGCCGGACTGCTCCCAGAGCCTTGGATTAATCCGTCGGAACAGCTCAATAGCATCCAGCCGCCAGCACCACCAGAGGTTCCGCGCCAAAACCTGAAGAAAAGAAAGCGGTTCAGGAACGGCAGGAAATACCTGAAAAGTTTGTATATGGCTCATATTTATTTATCCTTGTTGCGGGTGATTTGTTTATGCGGTTTAAAAAAAGATTATCCATGCAGCGGCTGGTTAGAAAAACTCCCCGACCCCTCAACTCAATAACTACTAAATCATTATTTAATAGTCAATTCAAAGATGAAAGCAGCTTCCAGACCCGAACGATCTCACTGGCACCCCAAGCCTGAGCATCGCACCCCCGCGGCTGATGCGGAAAATCTCCGTCCAGAATCTCCGGCACATGACCGATGCAACCAGCGGAAGCGAGTTTGACACTGCTTGCCAGCCAATCAAGGGCGGCCTTTTTTCCTTTTTTGCCGTAGGCTTTTATCCAGGCCTCACAATAACTGGGAAACACCCATGTCCAGGCCGTACCGTTATGATAAGCCTTTTTTCGTTGTGTATCCTCATCGCCAACATATCTCCCCTGGTAGGGATGGTGCGGATCATTGACGGTTTGCCCCTGATATTCGATTCTCAGCGGACGACGAACGGGCCGGTCGGCAAGACTCCTTAAGGCACCGGGTACTAAAAGTTCTTCACATGCCGCAACGATTTTTCGGCAAACACTTCGGTCGGATACTGCGCCAAGGGTGACGGCAAAAAGTTGATTCGGCCGCAAGGCGTCATCAGGCTCCGCCTGCCTGGCCGGCACTCCGGGGGCGGCGTGGAGGCAGTCGGCCAGATATCCTTCATTTTGAAGAAAATAAAACTCAAGAATGGACGATTGGACCCTGGAAGCCCTTTGTTTCCATTCCGAGCGATTTTTCGAGGCATCGATTTCGGCCAAAAAAGAGAGTGCCGCATACCACAGTGCCTGTATTTCAATGGGGTATCCCTCACGAGGTGTCCCGGCCGGATAGTTGGTGTCCATCCAGGTAAAGTGGGCCGGGCTGAAGATGAGACCCGATTCTGAATCCATTCGGATCCCGTTGGGGGTTCCGGCCATGTATGCGCGAGCAATGGAAAAAAGAATCCGGCGAATGGGCCGGTCCCCGCATTTTATATCAAGGAAGGCATGATTTCCTTCGGCCCTTAACAGTGCGTCACAACACGCAAAATACCAGAGGGGGGCGTCTGAAGTATCCCTGTTTCCGGCATTTTCTCCTTGAATCATATTGGGAATTGTCCCATCCTTTTCAAATTGACCGAACAGTTTGAGGATATCCCTGGCTTTTTTTGTTTCCCCGGCCGCGATCAATCCCCGAACAAAGATCAGGGCGTCTCGACCCCAGTCTAAAAACCATGGGTACCCGGCGATGACCGTATGGAGCGTCCCTCGACTCACGATATAATGATTCATGGCTTTTTTCATGGCGTCCATCGGTTTAATAAACTCGGCTTTGTTAAGTTCAGGCAATTCTTTTTCTTTTTTCTCCGGCAAAATGATTCCGTGTTCGTCTTTTTTTCCGTCCGAAATTCGTGCATAAAGCATCGCAGACCCATCACCGGTCAAAAACGTATAAAAATAACCGGGGCTGAAAAGATCCGAATCCGGGTCAAGTCCCCGCTCGGCCTCTTTGTGTCGATACACCATGTAACGCCATTCAGGCTCCCAAACAAAAGTTCCGTCAGAAATCCGCAGGTTCAGACAATGCTCCGAATCCGGCGTAAAAGTAAAGCCGTCCGGGGCCGAATTCACAGCATTCGGCCATGCATTCTCCGGACCCTGGTAGGCTTTTGTGGTATAATGAAAATTCCGGTTTTCAATATCAGGCCTTAGAATGAGACGGACCGGTTCATGGTCGGGAAGCCTGCCCTTTCGTCCTTTAGCGGGTTCGCGCTTAAAAACCATACGCAAACAATCTTCCTCGGCGGCCATTTTTATCTCAACACTTAAAAAGACGTGCTGCCCCTGACCGGTGGGTACCTGGAATCGCCATATCCCATTTGAGTTTGAATCAAAACAATAAGAAACAAAACAATCGTCACAGATCTCTTGGGAATAGTCCTGAAACACCAGCCATGCCCGGCATCGCGTAAACATGATCCAGCGATCCTCGGGAAATTCGGGGTTCATATTTGCCGCCAGCAGCGCATCATATCGGCTGGAAAGGGAACCCCATGAAACCAGGGCTCTTAGCATGTCGCCCCGATTGTTGGTTCCGAGCATCAGAAGATCGGAATCGGAAAGATCCTCCCGGTTAAAAATTCGTTTGACGGTCGCACCTTTTGCGCCGGACAGAAAAAGAATCGGGCCGTCGGCATGCTGAGTTGTTCCCGGAGTGTAAACCGACATCTTCAAGGCGCAGGAAAAATGAATTCCGGATAAGGGTACAGGGGGAAAAATGGCAAAAAACGATCCGTCCGAGCAAGGCAAACTCTCCTCCTGAAAAAGACATCGTTTTTCATCCATAATCCGGGCACGAAATGCAGTATTTGAACGAACCAGCAAGAAATGATCCGGCGGCACCATAACTTCTCGGGTCTTGTCCCTGGGCCACTGCCATGTAATGACCCTCGGTTCATCGCTATGAGGGTTGAGGCTGCGGCAGTATTCCAAGGGATTTTCCGCCAGATTCCGGGCCATTGCATCCGGGTCCAAGGCCTCGGAATTCTTTATGTTTCTGTAAAAGCTGTAAATGTCCAGGGCCTTTGCCCGCAATTGCTGTCTTTTTATACGCTCCGGATAAAATGCCGCGCGAGATTCCGCTTTGAGAATAAGATCCATTTCTTCGGGGTCATCGGTCAGACAAAGAACCTGTCCGGGAGCAAGGAGCAAGGAATGCCGATCGTGAGATTCGGTTGCAGTTATCGTCTCCCCGGTCAAGAGATCCGTAAAATACAGGCCGGCCATACCTGCCCTGCGGGAATCCCAACCCGCACAAGTCTCTTTGACATCATCAAGATTTATGACAATGAGCAGCTTCTTCCCTGAAGGCAAATGATGCCGTAACAGCACCACGTGATTCCCTTCGCCGTTTTGAAGCATTTTAAGTTCGGTGTGGTCATGAAACACCGGATGGTTCTTTAAAAGTGTGCTGAGACGACGGATGTGTTCGACCTGGTTGGTTTCGGCACCCCAATTCAATGAAGGCGCTCCGTGGACATTGATTTTTTCTGTGGCATACCATTCCACACCGTTGGCAAAGCCGAACCCTCCCTGCGAACTGCAAAGGGCGCACAAGGCGGTGCGCATACGGGCATATGTTTTTGACCGCTGGGCCAGGCGCAGGTTGTCGTGGGTTTCCGCGAAATGAACGGCAATCCCGTCACTTTCCGATATCTTGCCGGCTTCGGGAAGATATGTTTCAATCTGTCCGCGGTCATAGTTCTGAAACAACTCTGAATAAGCCCAGTTGAAATTGCCCCTGTTAAGGATATCGCGGGCCACGGAAATTTTTCCGCCAAGTCCTTCCAAAAGAAAAATGGTGTCCGGATACTGATCCCTGACTCTGGCCACAATATACCGCCATGCGGAAACCGGTATCATATATCCTGCATCGCATCGAAATCCGTCCACACCCCGTCGACACCAGGTAATAAAGACGTCCGCCATATACTGCCACAGATCTTTTTTGGAATAATCGAGTCGCGTCAGATCTGCCCATACCACCCCCCAGGCACCGGGCATTTCGATCTGGCCGTCCGGGTTTCGGACCAGCCACTGCGGGTGGGTTTCATGGAGACCGGCGGCCCAACCGGTATGGTTGATGGCAATGTCGATCAAAATTTTCGCTCCACGCTCATGTGTTGCATCTACCAACTCGATAAATTGTTCCAAAGGCGTGGCCCGTGTATCGAATTCAGCCAATGCCGAATCGACGGCAGTAAAACTGAGAGCGGCGTACGGGCTTCCAAAACGGCCCATCCGCGCATATGTGGTCGGCGTGGGATGGATGGGAAGCAATTGTATGACTCTAATGCCCAACTTGCCGATGATAAAATCGAGTTCCCGGATAAGATCGCGAAAAGTTCCTGAAGGTGGAATGACCGTATAACCGTTTTTATCCAGACTTCGAATTAAATCTTCGTCCGCATTCAGAAAAAAGTCACCCTTCTTGTTCGGACCAAACTGCCGGACAAATGCGTTGTAGATGATGTTTGCGCAGCAAGTATCTGCCGGTTCCACATTGATGGCCACATTCGGGCCCTCCGGCCACACCGGCCGTATCTTTCCTTTGGGCAAAAAGAAACATTTGGCCTCAAAATGTCCGACTTCACAAAGGGGAACCCGAATTTCAAAATTGTGGTCGTCGATGCGGTGCATGGGCAGGTCAAACCAGTCTTTACCAAGAGGCGGCTGGTTCTCATCTACCTCTTTGATGATTTCTTTTCTGGTAACAGCTGCATGTCCGATGTTCGTTCGAAGCCATGCGTTCCCTGATTGAGGATGAAAAAGTGAAAGCGTGAACAACAGGGTGTCTCCACGAAACATTAGAACGCGGGTTCCGGACGCAGGATTCTGAATGACCTGATTTGAGTTTTCCATAAGGTTTTATTTTTTATAATCCGAGTTTTATGAAATTATAATTCACGTTTCGCACCCCTAAGCCTGGCATAGATCATGTCTGATATTACTTTGAAAGGTCTTATTCAAGTGAATTTTCATTAGCGTCGCCCCATCGCCATATATTTTCAAAAATGTTTTTGCATAACTATGGCAATGTTCTTCCATAAATGAGTATTTTTGTTAAAGATCGAGGCATGCGAAAAAAATAATCAAAGGCATGTAATTGATATTCCGAGGATTATTTTTTAAGCATAACGAAGATATTGGGCAAAAAGACCTTTTATAGAGGGACATTAAATGAAATATAATTCAATAGATATAAGGTGTCAAAGGAAAAGGGGTAAGATGTTGCTGGGGCTGGGAGGCCGTCAGGGGTTGATGGAACTTGAGATGTAAAAAGGCTTCGGAAATATTTTCATCTGTAAGGCGTGAGACCTTTGAAAAATGTTCATTTTTGTTCAAGTTCAAGGAAGACGAATGTTTTAACCAAAGGAATACATTGAGTATTTTGAGGATTGAAATTTGAGAATGACACAGAGATTGGACAAAAAGGGGCGTTTTTCAAAGGTCTCGGTGTTATATCGGCGAACTAATTTGCGGATCATCGGCAATCTCGGACTGAGCGCCCAAAAGGGTAGATATTTTTTGTCTGAGTTCTTTGCCTGCCTTATGACTGTTCACCACATATCCGTCAGCCATAGAGAGCTGAGGGCATTTTAAATGGGTGTCATGAATGGTCACGATAAGTACGGGGAGGTTTGGGTCACGGCGTTTGATCTCTTTTAAAACATCCCATACAAAAAACCCATGCTTCAGATATTGATTCAACAAAACGATATGAGGCTCAAATAATGAAATATCTTCAGTAACCGCCTTGATATTATCCGTTGCAATAACGTTATGATCTTCACCGGTCAGGCCTTCCCGGCATAGTTCTTTTATCCATGCTTGATCGTCAACAATAAGGATATTCGCCAATTTTTGTCTCCCGTTCGGGTCTTTTGGGCAAAGTCCACAAACAATGGAATACCACCGGAACATCCGGGGAGCATCAAACCCTAAATGATCGTAAACAAAATAGGAAGAGTGTTTAGGGTCAAACAATCCATATTACGCTAGCATCGTTTAGTTAGTTTCCATCCATAAATGGTCTTTTTGCCCAATCCCTGTGTTATGCTCAAAAAATAGTCCTCAGAATATCAGTTATATGCCTGTGGTTATTTTTATCGCATGCCTTGATCTTGAACAAAAATCCTCATTTATGGATGGACACTAGTTAGTGTCCATCCGGAAATGGTAGATTTCGGTCGAGGACAAGGCCGCAGCTATTTTGTAACCGGAGGCGTAGCAGTTCTACGTCGAGGATTACAAAATAGCGAGAACGCCGGCATGGACCGAAAGATGCCATTTCCGAATGGACACTAGTTAATAGTACTCCATGTACTTAACACCAACTCCAAAATGCTTGTCTTTTTCGCCACCGATATCCTTCCACCACTTTACTCGAGCAAGAGATACGGTTCGCAGCCCCTCGTATCGTTCGGGATCAGATCTATCAACCCTACAATCGTTGAGTTGAAAATAAATATTGGCACCCTCCTTTAAAAAAGCATCTGACTCGAAATACATGCCATCCTTGCTGAAATTGAGCATTTTGGCATTAAACATCTGTTTTTTGTTAAAACAGCCCCATGCAATGGATGCCTCACACCTGTGTCGTTTATCGATTCTTTTTTCCATAAGCCGTTAAATCTCCTCTCTTACAACCCTTTTTACATCCGTGTGTTCATAAACGTTGTCCTAAGATTTATAAGCTAATGCAAAATAGGTCTTGTTAATCCCGTTCCTGATATCTTATCCTTTATCTTTATCATGAGATTCCTGTTATGGATCGTGGACGTTTGGTGATTAGGAACAATACCTTCAATCCTTTGCAGGTTAATTTCTATCAGGTTACCATTCAATTTGTCCATAGAGCGGACGGTTCATTTTTATAGGGGAAATTCCCATCCAGTGGGAGCTCATCCCAATATCCTAGAGACCATTGAAAAATACTCATTTTTGCTTGCCCAGTTAAATCTGCATTTAATATTTAACCGGGGTTCGAGTTCAAGAAAGGCGAAAATTTAAACCACAGACATACGTTAAGTATTTCGAGGATTGAAATTTGAGTCTGACGCGGAAATCGGGTAAAAAGAAGGGGGTTTCAAAGGTTTCATCTGATGCGTGGACTTTACGCCCCATAACGTCTATTCATAATTTCTACCTCTTATTGAGGTTCCATTGATATCATCTGGTCAGACATCCGGTCAGAACGTCTGTAAAATGCCGGTGTTATTATTAAGTATTGACTTCTCTTTTTTAATTTTTTATTGATATCAGATCGGTAATCGAATATGAGATGATTTTATCAGATTTTTTTCAAATTATCATGCGAACACCGGATACGGCCATTTTATATTAGATATTGCAGGCGAAAAGGAGCATGAAGGCATGACACTGACAAAAGCTCAAATCATCGAAGAACTTAGCAACAATGACCAATTTTCAAAGAAAAAATCCATTGAAATCGTGGAAACATTGCTGGATATTATCAAAAGTACACTGGAATCCGGCGAGGATGTGTTAATCAGCGGATTCGGAAAATTCTGCGTAAAGAAAAAACAAGCGCGCAGGGGCAGAAATCCGGCGACCGGTCAAGATATGATGCTTGACGAAAGAAAGGTGGTTACCTTTAAATGTTCCTCCAAGCTGAGGGATATGATTAACAAATAACCAGCGGTCGTTGTCGGACCCTTTGGACGAAACATATCAATAGACTCGCTCCCGATGCTTCGGGACAAACTCCCATCCTACGGGAATTTAGCCCATCAAAATGAAGCCTCTCCTCTATGGACAGCACGAACGGCGACTGATAAAAAATTGTAAAATTCAGATTCTCTGGTTTTTTCAAAATAAAGTGAACGACCTTTTTTGAAAATAGCTGTAACCCCGATGATGAAATGAAAATTTTCAAGGAGGCCTCAAATGGCAAAGATGAATTCAAAAAATAAAATTAAACGTCGCAAAATTACATTTTCCTTCGAATCGTTGGACGCAAAAGAGGTGATCCTGATGGGAAATTTCAACAACTGGAACCCCAAAAAACACCCCATGAAGAAAGATATGAACGGAAAATGGACAAAGGCCGTACTCCTCCCTCCGGGACAATATGAATATAAATTTCTGGTTGATGGAAATTGGAAGCAAGATCCCCAAAATGACCGGATTTGTCCCAACAACTTCGGAACCTACAACAGTGTGTTTAACATAGCCAAACGTTAAACGGAAATGCTGAACCAGCCGCCGCCTGAGAAATTCGAATTTTCCGCACGTGCCGGATCTTCGACCTGTCAGCCGATGGTTTCTTTCGCATAAAAAAAGAAGCGCAATTGCGCTAAAACACATCGACGGTTTTTATCGCGAATATGGTTTTTCTTGACATTCCGGATTCCTACGATAAACTCAAAAAAGTAAACAAAGAATAAAGTCAACGACTTCAAAAATTTAAAACTCTCAGTTTGGGTGATAAATGGAGGTAACCATGGACAAAATTTTAAGAATTAACATGGGGGATAAAAACGGGCCAAAAGCCAGTGAAGAACCCTTGGGTGACTATGCCGGTTTGGGCGGCCGGGGCATGACATCGGCGATTATCAGCAAGGAAGTTCCGCCGTTATGCCATCCGCTGGGAAAAGACAATAAACTGGTCATTGCCCCCGGACTTTTAAGCGGAAGCCACGCGGCTCAGTCAGGGCGGGCCTCGGTGGGCTGCAAAAGTCCTCTCACCGGCGGCATCAAAGAGGCCAATGTCGGAGGCCAGGGGTCTCAAGTGCTCGCCCGGCTCGGATATGCCGCCATTGTACTCGAAGGCAAACCCAGTGACGATACGCTGTACAAGGTGGTCATCAACAAGGACGGCGTGACCATCGTTCCGGATAACAGCTTTAAAATGTTGGGAAATTACGACCTGATCGACAAGATCAAAGAAGAATACGGCGATAAAGTTGCCTGTATTTCCATCGGGCCTGCCGGTGAGATGAAAATGGCCGCCGCCTCTGTAGCTTTTACGGACGTGGAGCAACGACCGACCCGACATGCAGGCCGCGGAGGTGTCGGTGCGGTGATGGGCGCCAAAGGCGTCAAAGTAATCGTGCTGGATGACGCGGGCATGCCTGCCCGATCACCCAAAGACCCGGAAAAATTTAAAGCCGCCAACAAGGAATTTGTCCAGGGGCTTAAAAAACACCCGATAACAGGGGAAGGGCTTCCTTCCTTTGGAACAAACATTCTGACCAATGTCATTAATGAGGCCGGTGGGTTGCCTACCCATAATTTTAAAACTGGACGATTTGTCGATGCCGGCAATATCAGCGGCGAAACCCAGTCGGAAACCATGAAGTCCCGCGGCGGTACGGTGGCTCATGGCTGCCACAGGGGGTGTGTCATTCGCTGTTCAGGAATCTACAATGACAAAGACGGTAAATTTTTTACCAAAAGACCTGAATATGAAACGGTCTGGGCCCACGGCAGTAACTGCGGTATCGATGATATGGATGCTATCGCCGAACTCGATCGTATGGACGATGATTACGGTCTGGATACCATCGAAATGGGCGCCACCATCGGTGTGGCTATGGAAGCCGGCCTGGCAAAGTTCGGTGACGCCAGGGCCGCCGTCCGCCTATTAAAAGAAGTCGGTGAAGGAACGCCGTTGGGCCGTATCCTGGGCAGCGGCGCTGCTGTGACCGGCAAAGTCTTTGGCGTTGAAAGAGTTCCCGTGGTCAAAGGTCAGGCAATGCCGGCCTACGATCCCAGAGCTGTCCAGGGGATCGGCGTAACATATGCCACCAGCACCATGGGCGCCGATCACACAGCCGGATATGCGGTCACCGCAAACGTTCTCAATGTGGGAGGCAGCGTAGATCCCTTAAAACCTGAAGGCCAGGTGGAACTCTCCAGGAACCTTCAAATTGCCACAGCCGCCATCGACGCCACCGGCATGTGCCTCTTTATTGCTTTTGCGCTTCTGGATCAACCGGAAACATTTAATGCCCTTGTGGACATGATTAATGCCTTTACCGGACAAAACCTTACGGCAGATGATGTTACCGAATTGGGCAAAACCATCCTTTCCTTTGAAAGAGATTTCAATTCCCGGGCCGGCTTTACGGCCAAACATGACCGTTTGCCTGATTTCTTCAAGAAAGAATCACTCCCGCCCCACAACGTTGTTTTTGAGGTCAAGGATGAAGATCTTGACCAGGTTTATAACTGGTAAACCCCTGTGGCTGCGATTTTATGGATATGGGGAGACCATGAGACTCCCCATATCGCATTTTTACACCGTTATCTGCTCTTTATAAAGCCCCATGAAATCGGAACATCACAACAACGCGGTCATCAATCTCAACCTGACCATGGAGCCTGACCGGGCATCGCTTTTTTCCCATTTGCTCGGACAGGGTTTTATCGTCATAGCCCGGACCGGCGTCTCCATTAGAGACCTCCTGTGCCGTCAAATCGGCGTGAGCGACGACTATCTCGATCAAAGGATTCAAACCATCTTCTTGGACGGAAAGGTCATTGATGATGTCGAAACTGCTGTCATCGGCAACGGCACCGTTCTGGCGCTCTCGGCCGCCATGCCGGGTCTGGCCGGAGCTACCTTGCGACGGGGCGGTGCCTACGCAGCCATGCGGAAACAAATTTCTTATAGTAACGATATCTTGAACGATTCAGACAGCAATGGGTCCGTAATGATAAAGCTTTTCAACCTCGTGGCCTTAGAGCTTGGCCCCCTGTTTCTGGAACAGGGTATTCGGATCGACGGAAAGCAAATGGAAAATTTTTTCCGAAAAGCTTCCGATTTTTTCTGGGATGGATGTTCGGCTGCAACAATCGACGGCATACGCCAGGATGTCCGGAAAATATCACTTGGGCAATGGAGACAACATCAGGTCTTTTTAAAACTCGAGTTCAAAGAATGAATTCGTTCAGCAACCCATTGATATGATGAGATCCCGATACAGCTCGGCAGCCCATTGAACCTGGTTAAAAGAAACCGACTCTTCGGGCGCATGAGCCATCTGCAACTGACCC
>JARRRC010000006.1:0-17227 GCA_037381105.1 Desulfobacterales bacterium | reverse complement strand
TCGAAAACATCAAGGAAACATATTCTTTGATTACCGCCAATCTTCGCTATCCCACCCTCAGGCGGCTTTGTTCACACATCGCTGGGATTACGCAAAAAGAAGGTGCGGTGGTGGTGTCGGGGATCCTATCCGATGAAGTTGAGGGCCTTTTGAAAGGGTTTGCCGAAAAGGGGTTTCGATGCACCTGGAAAGGGAGCGAAAAAGGGTGGGCGGGGATGGTATTGAATAAGGAATAACATGGATACGACTTCGTTTACATCTGAACAAACAGCCGGGCAGCGTCTCATGGTGGGATTTAACGGTATTGATTTAAATGACGAACTCAAATTTCTCATCGACACGCTAAAAGTAGGCGGCATCATCCTTTTTTCCGGAAATCTCATCGATCCGGACCAGATCAAAAACTTATGCGTTTCATTGCAGGCGTATGCTCAATCCATCGGTCAGCCGCCGCTTTTGATCGCCGTTGACCAGGAAGGCGGCAAGGTAGCCCGGCTCAAGGATCCGTTTACTCGCTTTCCGGGAAATCCGTCAATGAAAGGGGTCGAAGATGCCGTTTTCTTTGCCGAAACAACGGCGAGGGAACTGTCAGGGGTCGGCATCAACATGAACATGGCGCCGGTGATGGATGTAGCGCCGAAAGATATCAACAGCGTTATGGCGGACCGTGCATTTGGCCATGATCCGGGCCGGGTGTCTGAACTGGGAAGTGTGGTGATCAAACACCTTCAGGCTCAAAACATCATGGCCGTGGCCAAGCATTTCCCGGGAATCGGCCGGACCGTGCTCGACTCCCATTTTGAATTACCGGATCTGGACATTGATCTTTATGCCTTGCGGGCTTTCGATCTGTTTCCCTTTACGGCCGCCGTTGCACATGATGTGGCCGGAATCATGCTGTCTCATATTCGTTATAAAGGGGTTGATCCGGACTGGCCGGCCAGCCTGTCGAAAATCATTGCCGGGGATCTTTTGCGAGGGCAGATGGGGTATGACGGTGTTGTTATGACCGATGACCTGGACATGGGCGCCATTCAAAAGCATTATGATCTAAAAACCGCCGTGGGCCGGATTCTGACGGCTGGTATCGACATGGCCCTGATTTGCCATGCAGGTCCTGACATTGAAAATGCATTTAAGGAAATACTCGATGTTCAGGGGCGATCTTCTTCCATGAAAGCCAAGGGAATGAAATCGTTGGAAAGGATTATGAAACTCAAATCCAAATATTTGGGGGCTTAGCTATACCATATCAGCAGTCTCCTTTTTTGGGACACAGATATACACAGATCGCCAAAATTTTTGGATTAAGAAAAAGAAGTAATATTATCTTTATAAATCTGTGAAAAATCAGTGTCCTATTTAGCTTGAACCATTAAAAATAGACCAACTCTTTGCTGTAAAGAAATGCTCCGTCCCGCTCGATATACTCATCCCCTTTTCGTTCCAGAATCCAGCCGCTTTCACTTTTCCCCCCAAAGGGAAGCCGCAGAGGTGTGAAGGTAAAATCCGGATTGTCATGCACCATGCCGAAATTTTCATGAAAGAGCGTTCTGATCGGCTCCGAAGGTGATCCGAAAAAGGACAGCAGAAAACCGTACCGGGTCTGAACCAGTTCCGAAACAGCCTGGTCGGGGTCGTCAAACGGTTTTAAAAGAAGAAACGGGCCAAAGAGTTCGAGATCCGGAATCCGTGCGTTTTCTGTTTCAAGGACCAGCGGATAAATGACTTGCCCGTTGATGGATCCGGTGATCAGGTTCGCAGGCCGGCATTTTTCAAGGGCGTTTTCAACGATTTTTCGGGTGCGTTCCACCAGGATCGGTCCGATTTCGGTATCCGGATCAAAGGGATCTCCCACCTTCATGGCTTGAACCGCATCCAGTATGTTATTTCGAACGGTTTTGTAAATGCTGCGGTGAATATAAGCCTTTTTCAGGGTGGTGCAGTACTGGCCGGCATTGATAAACGCTCGTCTGGCAATGAACCGGCTTGCCGCCTTGACATCGGCATCTTTAAACACGATGGCCGCCGGCATGCCGCCTGGGCCGGCGAAAAAGAGTTTGTCAAAAGCTGTGTGCTGTTTTCGATAGACTTCCCCGACTGCCGAAGCCCCGGAAATAAACAGAACCCTGACATCCTCGTCTTGCACACAGAGTTGGCCGAATTCCCGATTGTCCAGATCGATCATGGGGTCGATGGTTTGAAAGGATTGACAGATTTGTGCTAAAATCGCTGCCGTTCGCGGCGTCTGGGATGAGACGCTGAACCGTAGGCGGTTGCCGGTCAGCAAGGCCGACCCACCCAGCCGGCCCAGCATAATGGCCGGCGCGTCGTATGCAAATATTGTGGCTACCGTTCCGAAAGGTTTCCCCTTTTCGATCTGGGGTATATCCTGTTTTAAGGTGCGTAAATAGTCAACGGCCAGATCCACTTCGATACCCGTGATCTTTACGGGAAAGCCGGCATCTAAGGCTGCGGATTCCTGGATGTTTGATCGTTGATTCTCCAGCGCGTCGGCCAGGCGATTGATTTCTTCGAGTCTTGTTTTGAAAATTTCATTTTGAGCCATATTTTTCTCCCGATTCAAACAAATATTACTATTATACTATTCACAAAAAGTCGATAGTCAATTGTTGTTTTTAAATCAAATTCCTAAACACTTGTTCTGTATTTGAAGACCGGTTATAATTAAAAACATCGATCTGTTTAAGCGTTATCATCATGGTGAAAAGAAATCCGTCCAATATCGTTTTGATTGGAATGCCCGGTTCAGGAAAGAGCACAATCGGCATTATTTTGGCAAAATTGACGTCACGCGACTTCGTCGATACGGACGTTCTTATCCAGATATCCCAGGGGAGAACCCTTCAGGATATCGTTGATACTGAAGGTTACATGGTTTTGCGTAAGATCGAAGAGCATATTCTTCTAACACTCGATTGCTTCAATCATGTCATTGCTACCGGAGGCAGCGCCGTATACAGCCATGCGGCCATGATGCACATGAAATCAAAGGGGATGGTTGTCTTTTTGAATGTGGAATTACCGGTATTGGAATCAAGGATTCACGATTTTGCTACAAGAGGCCTTGCAAAACGCAAGGATCAGAGTTTTGTTGATTTGTTTGAAGAACGGTTCGTTTTATATACAAAGTACGCAGATATTATGATCGAGTGCAAGGATCTTACACAGGAAGAAGTTTGTGAAAAAATCATCTCCTCCATATGAGTAATTTTTAGGTCTTTTGCCGATATATGAAACGCATTCAGCCACCTGCGCGACAACACCGTCACGGATTCTATCAAGACCAAAAGCGTCCGGGAGAAACGCGCACCATCATCGTTATCGCCATTACCGGTATCATGATGGTCGTCGAGACCGCCGCCGGCATGGTATTCGGCTCAATGGCCTTGTTGGCCGACGGTCTGCACATGGCATCACACGCGGCGGCTCTCAGCATCAATGTATTCGCCTATATTTACGCCAGACGCTACGCTTTTGACGAGCGGTATACTTTCGGGACCGGCAAGGTCAACGCACTGGGCGGTTTCACCGGGGCGGTCCTGCTTGCGATTTTTGCGTCGATAATGGCCTGGGAAAGTGCAAAACGATTTATCTATCCTGTGGAGATCGCATTCAATCATGCTATCTTTGTGGCAGTTCTCGGATTGATCGTTAACGGTGCTTCGGTGTTTATTCTGAATTACAAAAACATTTTTCAGCAGCATCATCGCGACGACTCGCATAAACATGGCCGTCACCACGACCACAACCTTAAATCCGCTTATCTTCACGTCTTAGCCGATGCCCTCACATCACTTTTAGCTATTTTCGCGCTTTTGACGGCCAAATATTTTGGTTTTATCTGGATGGATCCCTTCATGGGAATTGTTGGCGCTGTTTTGGTATCCCGCTGGTCTTTGGGGTTGATACGGGATACCGGCGATGTTTTGCTGGACAAACGGGGTCCCGAAGAAATCCGAAGCAATATAAAAAAGAGTATCGAAAAAAGTGGCAGTGATCAGATTGCAGATTTACACCTGTGGTCAATAGGACCCAATATTTATGCCGCCATCATCACGATTAGCACCCGTGATCCAAAGTCATCGGAACATTACAAACAATTAATCCCTTCTGATCTGAATCTGGTCCATGTGACCGTGGAGATCGAACAGTACGAAGGGAATATGGATTCTTAAAGCAAGAGATGCTGTCATGAAAGATATTTCTTAAATCCGCCTTCGGCAGGATTTTAGGCAGGCGGCGTCTAAAGCTCTATTGCTATTTTATGGTGCTAAGCTTAAGTGACTTATTCGGATTTCGTTCATTTAAGGCAAAAGTTTTAATTCGGCCGCAAGCTTTGTGAATTCTGATTCTGAGATCGGTTTCCAGGGAGCAGTGGGGTCAAAGTGAAGAAAAGATTTTACATTTGGTGAAAAAACTTTTCCCGCAGTAATATTCGGTCTTTTCATCAAGTATTTGAAATTTTTACCTAAATCCAAGAGCAAATCCAGATTGTCGTTTTCTTCCAATAGTTCAACAAGCAGCATATTTTGAACAAGACCGCTGCCTTTTAGATGTTTTTTGCCGTCCCTGCCGGTATATATCTCAATGGACGTTTTCTCGATTAAAGCAGCGGTGTTGTCATCCCCCACCAAAAAAGCCTGATTTACAAGGTACGTGGCATCTTCAAAAGGAATCCACTCGCTCATCATTATTTCTCTTTTCTGATGGTTTTCAGCAGCTTATTCATATCCGAGCAGGACACAAGCACCTTTACTGAGCCCCAATTTCACAGTTTTTGCCCATATGGACGGAAAAGAAATAAAGTGATAGGAAAAATACCGGAATTGCCAGCAAGAATCCGAAAAAAGGGAAAACCGTGAAACCGCTCAAAATAAAAGCAGCTGAAGTAACAAGAAAAAACAATCCGAAACCTGCTTTTAATATACGTTCCATGATGCATTTATTTTTCATGAGATCACCTCATTGTCAAATCAATGATGTTGTATTGTCGCAAAAGGTTCAAACCAACGATTTGAAAGCTTTGATCCTTTGTTTAACACATGGTAAGACTGTTATGAAAAAAGTCAAGGAAAGCATCACTGTAGAATAAATGGCCTGGTTTTTTGAGGCCTTGCCTGCCGGCGTCTTTATCTTTAATTGAAAAATAGATATCATCCTGGTATAGATCAGCTATACATTAAATCTCAACTGCGCGTCAAAATGTACAATGATCCGCTATCCGAGGCAAAAGGTGAAAAAGGATTTCTTGAAGGGTCTGTTATGAAAGTAATGTCAATAAGCCTTGTTATGGTCTTGATCATTTGCGGTGCTTCTTTTTGGAGCTGCTCTAAAGATAAAAGGGAGAAACCTGAAAAAGGGGCCATTGAAAAAATAACGGAAAAGACCGGAAAAGAAATCGCTGACAAGTTACAAAAACCGATCAAAAATGCTCGTGCCGTAAAAAACAAGCAAGAGGAAAGGGCGAAAGAAATAGAAAAGACCTTAAACGGTCAGTAAGAGCCGATTCGCTATTGATAAATTAAAATATTTCAATTGCAGAAAGGGATTTATGATGAGAGTTGACGGCAAAAGCATGCGGACCATTTGGCTGGATAAAGATCTAATGACGGTGAAAGTGATCGATCAGCGGTTTCTTCCGCATCGATTCGTCATCTCCGATCTTAAAACCGTCGATCATGTCATTGCAGCCATACGAGATATGGTTGTGAGAGGTGCGCCCTTGATCGGCGTTACCGGAGCATACGGCGTGTATCTCGCTGTCTTGAATTCGCAGGACAAAATCATTGATGACGGTTATATGAATGCGGAATGCACCCGTTTGAAATCAGCCCGGCCTACGGCGGTCAATCTTGCCTGGGGTGTGGACAGGATGCTATCCGCGCTGTCCGGCGTATCGGAAGTTTCGGAAAAGATTGATATTGCCCGGAAAGAAGCTGAAAGGATTGCCGAGGACGAGGTTGAAAACTGCCGAAAAATCGGAGGGTATGGGTTCGATTTGATTCAGGACATCAGCCGCAGGAAAAAAGGCGAAACGGTCCACCTGTTGACCCATTGCAATGCCGGGTGGCTGGCTTGCATCGAATACGGCACGGCAACGGCGCCGATGTATGTTGCATTTGATAAAGGTATCGATATTCATGTATGGGTCGATGAAACCAGGCCGCTCAACCAGGGAGCGCGATTGACAGCCTGGGAACTGGGAAAACACGGTATTCGCCACACGGTTATCACCGACAATGCCGGCGGGCATCTCATGCAGCACGACATGGTGGACATGGTGATCACCGGAACCGACAGAACCACTTACACCGGAGATGTCGCCAACAAAATCGGGACGTATCTAAAAGCACTCGCAGCCCGGGACAACGATATTCCTTTTTATGTGGCGCTTCCGTCCAGCACATTTGATTGGACGCTAAGAGACGGTATTAAAGGGATACCCATCGAGACGCGAGACCCGAATGAAGTCAGATATGTCCAAGGAATGGATCAGGGAAAAATCAAAAATGTGTTGATTACGCCCGAAGCCAGTTCTGCTGCGAACTTTGCTTTTGATGTGACACCGGCCAGACTGGTTACCGGTTTTATCACCGAACGTGGCATTTGCGGGGCTTCCGAAAAGGAGATACTCAACCTGTTTCCCGAGAGGAAAAATCCTTGACATTTCCCTTCTCGACCCATTAAATCGCTTTATGTTGACCGATCTGGATAAAAGAATCATCGCTTCCATTCAGGGGGATATTCCGATAACCGAAAAGCCCTATTTGGAAATTGCCGAGCAACTGGGAATTTCCGAAGACGTGCTCCTTGAAAGGTTGAAGCTTCTATGTGACAAAGGGATCATCCGGCGGTTCGGTGCCACCCTTCGGCATCAGAAATCCGGGTATCAAGCCAATGCCATGGTGGCGTGGCAGGTGGATGAGGAAAATATCGATGCGGTCGGCGAGAGAATGGCCGCTTTTCGAGAGGTTTCACACTGTTACCGGAGAAATCCCAAAAACGATTGGCCGTATAATTTGTATACGATGATCCATGCAAAAGACGAGGCCTCTTGCCGTGAAATCGCCCGAGAAATCTCCAAAGAAACTTCCATCGGTGATTATACCCTTCTTTTCAGCCGCCGGGAACTCAAAAAAACGTCCATGGAATATTTTCCGACCGACGATGACGATTAATCACCTGAATCCTGCATGAAAATTGATGAGAACTTTTTCGTGAAGGATTCAGGAATTAGATCCATGAAACCCGACACCCCCCACATCCTTTTGATTAATCCCTGGATCCACGATTTTGCCGCCTATGATTTCTGGGCCAAACCCTTGGGAATTCTGTCGCTGGCGTCGATACTGCGGTCTCATGGATTTAACATTTCCTATATCGACTGCCTGGATCGCTTTCATCCCCAGGCATCTCCGACCGATCCTTATGCCCGATTCGGCAGAGGGCCGTATCTGAAAACCCGAATCCCAAAGCCGTATGGGTTGGCTGATATTCCCAGACATTTTTCCCGATACGGAATCCGAAAAGCGTGGCTCAAAGAAGATCTTCTTTCCATTGGGCCGCCTGATATTATACTTATGACATCCATGATGACATACTGGTACCCCGGGGTACAGGAAACCATTGCGCTGGTTAGAGAGATTTTTCCGAACACGGCCATTGTCTTGGGAGGGATATACGCCACTTTATGCCGGGAACATGCCCTGCGTCATTCGGGCGCCGACTGGATTGAAACCGGAGCCGGGGAGAAAAATATTCTCAAGAGAGTCGGCACACATACCGGTTATGCGGTTTCTTCTACATTTGATCCCGACGACCTCGATGCTTATCCTTATCCTGCCTTTGATCTTCAAAGAAAGATCTCCTGTGTACCGCTGATGACCTCGAAGGGATGTCCCTTTTCATGTCAATATTGTGCTTCCCATTTTTTAAATCCAAAAAGAATGACGCGCAGCCCGGAATCCGTGGTGGAAGAGATCAAATACTGGCATGAGAGATTTGGCGTAGAAGATTTTATATTTTACGATGATGCACTCCTTGTGGATGCACAAAAGCATGCCGTTCCCATGCTCGAAGCAATTGTCGATTCGGGTCTTAATATCCGCTTTCATACTCCCAATGCCGTTCACATTCGCGGGATTTCAAAGCAAACAGCACAACTGATGTTTCGGGCGGGTTTCAAAACACTCCGATTGGGTCTTGAAACAGCAGCATTTGATTTCCGGGAAGAACTCGACGGCAAGGTAACGGGCCAAGAATTTAAACAGGCCGTGGGATGGTTAAGAGAGGCGGGGTTTCAGCAGGAGATGGTCGGCGCGTACCTGCTGGCAGGCCTTCCCGGACAAAAACCGCATGACATTGAAAGTTCAATCCGCATCGTTCGTCAAACCGGAGCAATGCCCATTTTAGCCTATTATACGCCGATACCTCACACAAAGCTGTGGCCGAAGGCTGTCGTGTCTTCCCGCTACGATTTGGAATCCGATCCCGTGTTTACGAACAATGCCATACTTCCTTGCCAAAAAGAACCTTTTTCGTGGGAAATGATCTCGCACCTTAAAGGTCTGGCGAAAATTTAGATCTAATCTTCATTATCTTCATTCTTCAGCAAGATGTCGATGATCTTAGGGATATAATCATCCGCCTTTTCGGCGTCGAACCGGCAGGAGGCGGCCGCCCGATGCCCGCCCCCTTCAAATGCCGAAAGCATCCGGCCGACATTTACCTTGCAATTTCGGTTAAAAATACTGTGTCCCACGCTGACGGCGAGACGATTTTTGTCTTTATCATCATAGCGTATGGTAACACTCACCACTGCTTCCGGAAACATTGAGTAAACCAAAAAGCGGTTGCCGCTGGGCGCCTTATTGAAACTGCGAAAATCGGTAATGGATACGTGCGCTTTGAGTCGTGTATTCTGTTTTAATAGATCTTTATAAATCTTGTTTTTTTCTTTCACGGCGTTACATTGTGTTTTAACTTCGGGGTCCTTGAGAACCTCGTCAAGTTTGAATTTTCTGATCAGATGAACCAGCCGGTTCCAGTAGCCTTCGTTAAAACCATCCCGTCCGAGAACCGTCATAGAGAGCAGCACAGGACCGTAATTTTCGGGGTGAAGGACTTCATCCAAAGATAAATCCGCAGAATCGATTTTATCGGTTATTTTTATTAATTCATTGTAATCGTACTTAAACCTGTCTTTATAGTAGTCAAAAATAACCCGGGCGGCGGAAGGGGCGATCTTGAATGCACCTTTAAACGGTTTGTCGATTTTATTGGTATGATGATGGTCGAACCATAACGCGCAGCGGTCGTCATACGGAAGGTTTGCAATGATATCCCCGGTTCGAACATCCACGAGACCTCTTTGCATGTCATTCGGCTCGACCCATCTCACCGGTTCTGTGATGTTTTCAGCTTCATAGAGCAGCGCCGCACATACAACGCCGTCAAAATCCGGTCTGGTGAGAATACGCATATTAAGCTCCTTTTAAAAGAAACTTCAACGTTACATAAAATTTATAAAAACTTGGGGCATTGCTCATCGGCATTGATACGAGGAGACGGTGGAATTGTCAACCTTCTTTGTGAGACCACCGGATTTCGCCTTTTCTTTAGAATATAGAATCCTTCGGATCGGCGGCATTCGGTTAAAGGATCGCTTCGCTGGAGATTTGAGGGAAACCGATGGAAGAAGGAAGACCGCTTCGCTGGGAAGATAGATGACGGGACACATTCATTCATCATCCAATGCGGATGCGGCATTCAGAATGGCATTTCCCAAAAATTCGGTGACGGGTTGATGTGAGAAAAAAACTAGAAGTGGTTTCAAACCTCCCCCCGGGCTCAATCTAAAGTGTTGGACTGAGGCGGTCAATCCTCGAAATATTCCCGATATGGATGCTTGTCCCGATTGTTTTTAATCGGGGCGGTTGGCCGCCTCAGTCCGTCTTGACCTTAAACCCGATTGAAGGTTTTGAAACCACTTCTAATCTTCTTTTTTACCGCCGGTCAGAAATAACCAAAAAAGGGTCATTCCGATAAGTGTTGCTATTACCAGCAAATAAGTGACGGATTCCGTGTGTGTCATAAAATCTTGAAGCGTATAAAAAACCTGATCCATAATCCGAGCCTTTCTTTCCTCTGATGCCGCATAAAAAACAGCGCTCTTGTTTATGCAGCATTAGGATTAGTGCGCACCCTTGTATTCCGGATGTTCATATAAAATGGGCATTCGGGTGACGATAAACCGGTAAAGCAGTAACCCGATCATAACGATAAAGACCGAAATTCCGATTTCCATCCAGGACGGGAAATATCGTTCATTTGGCGGAAGTTGCCAGTTGAAAGCAACAAGGCAGACATTGAATCTGTTGAGGATAACGCCGAGCACCGCTAAAACGGACGTCCATTTTATCAAACCGGTACTTTTTACCCGAACCCCGATGGCATACAGAATGCTTGGAAGGGCGACAAAACCTAAAAGTTCAACTAGGTACCAGGCTCCGTATCCGGTTTTAAGATAATGCCAGTGATTTGATGAAGATATGCCCATAACCTTGATGGCGAAATATCCGGCAAGAACATAGGCTGCGGCCTTGCCGAATCCTAAAGTGATATCGTTGGCTTCTTTGCGGTGCGTTTCATCCATTTTGTAGCCAAAAAACCGGTGGGAAAGGGTGCTTTCAAAAATGACCATGGAAAGCCCTGCAATGATACTGGTCACAAAAAAGTAAATGGGGATATAGGGGGAATACCATAATGGGTGCAGCTTTGACGGTGCAATTAAAAACAAAGACCCCAGAGAGGACTGGTGCATGGTGGAAAGCACCACACCGAATATGGTGAGAAGGATCGTCAATTTAACCACAAGATTGCGGGCTTTTTTTAATCCCAGCCATTCCAGGGCCGCCGGAGAGAATTCAATAAAGAGAACCGTGAGATATGTTGCCACACAGAGACCCACTTCAAAGAGAACAGAAGTGGTTCCTTGCTGAACGACTAAAGGATAAGGGAGACGCCATGGCCGGCCGACATCGTAATTAATGGCAAGAAACACCAGCGCGTACCCTAAAAAGCCGGTGAGGATGGCAGGTCTCACCGCAGAATGGTATTTTTTCATTCCGAACAGGTAAACCGCCGAAGATGTAACATATCCTCCGGCAGCAAGCGCCACGCCGCAGAGAAGATCAAAGCTGATCCAGAGTCCCCAGGGATTGTAGTCGGAAAGATGGGTGACGGCGGCCAATCCTCCTGTGAATCGCAGATAGGTGAGATAAATACCCATGCCTAAAACGATTAAGGCAATAAAATTAAAGAGGCTGAAAATAGATTTTCGTTCTCCGGTCGTTACTTGGGCCATCAGGATTCCTCCTTGGATTGGGTCTTGGCATCGCCTTGTTTATCCAATGCTGAAGCCACAGCTTGTTCTTGTTCTTTTTGTGCGATCTTTTCCTTGCGTTTTGAAACCGCGTAAATACCGGCCAGAAGCGCCGGCCACAGCCCTGCGATGACCGGTACGGAGCTTAAAGCACCCGCGGTCAATTGGGGCGCGGGAATAACTCCCAGGTCTTCACGCATTCCCAGTTCTTTAAATGGTGTTCCGGAAACATACAACCAGCTGGTTCCTCCCATTTCATGTTCACCGTAAATATGATCCACATATCGATCCGGGTATCTTCGAAACCGTTCCCGGGCAAGTTTAATCATATCTTCCCGCTTCCCAAAGCTCAGCGCCTCCATGGGGCAGGCCTCGACACAGCCGGGGAGCTGCCCTTTGGTCACTCTCGGATAGCACATGGTGCATTTTCGAATTCGGGGGGTCAGCGCCTGGTCGTATTCGTAGGTGGGGATTTCAAAAGGGCAGGCGATCATACAATACCGGCATCCCACACACACGGAGGAATCGTAAATCACCGCGCCGGTGCTGGTCTTTGTAAACGCTCTGACAAAACAGGCCGATGCGCACGCCGGCTCCAGACAGTGGTTGCACTGTTTTTTATAAAATACCGGAGCTTTGGGTTGCTCCTTGTTTTCATATTTGTTGACCACTGTAAATGCTTTTGTGGTGGTCCTGCGGCGGGAGTCCAGAACAGAGAGATCCGTAAAGGGCTTGTCCGGCGGCGGCAGATCATTCACTCTGTTGCAGGCATCCTCACAGGTGCGACATCCCACACACAGTGTGATGTCATGCAGTATGGCAAAACTGTTGGGATAACCGGTAAAATGCTTGTGCGTTGCAGCGGCGGCCGATTTGCCGAAAGCCGTGCTCAAGCCTGCCGCACCGACCCATCCTAAAAATTTTCTTCTGGATATGGACATATGAAATACCTCAAAAAAGCGATATCGATAAACGTTTTGTATGCAATCTATATGAATTCATATGGCGTTCATTAAGATGAAGCTTTTGCTTCTTTTTTTCGCTCTTTATGGCAAGACGTACAGGTTAGATATTTTGTTACCCCCATTCTTTGGTGGCACCCCATGCACTGCTGATGGTACGACGCCTTTATACCCGGCCGATTCAGATGATTTTCATCAAACGGTGCGCCATGGCAATTGCTGCATTTGGGCGGATTGCCGTCAGCCGGCGCATGGTGGTGGCATCCCACACATAATGTGGTTTCACTATAATGAAAATACTGTGCCAATTTACTGTCCTGTATTTTTTTGACCATTGCGTTATACACTTTTTCATGGGGATACTCGACCGGTCCGTAACGATCCATCAGATCTTTGATAACGACCGTTTTCGGGACTTTTACATGGTAAATAGGGCCGAAGGTCTCTTTCCACAGCTCAGGCATCAAGCGCGCCATTTTGGCGGCTTTTGACGTCGATAAAACGCCGGTTCTTTCCGGCAAGGGGACCATGTGGCATCTCAGGCACGCGGCGGAATCCTTCTGACGATCCCTTATCATTACTGCATGACATCCGGCACAACTTTTATCTTTTTGTTTTAATTCATGGCATCCCATGCAACTGCTTTGATGGCCGCTTTTATGAAAAATGGTTTCAAGTGTAATTTCTTTTTTATCTGTTGATCCTGTGAGCGGGTGGCATTTTGCACACGATTCCAGACTCGCGAGGTGACAGACACGGCAGGTGTCGTTATATTTTTCATGGGCCTTATGGTCGAAAGGCACCCGCATCATCCTGGGAATGAGTCCCTTTTCGTCTCCGGTCTTAATCAGTACGTTGTCCGGCTGGCCCCTTTTCATGCGGGGGACGTTGGCGATTTTTTCGATTTTCGACTGTTCTGTTGCGTCATGGCAACCCGCGCATCGAACAGGACCGGCATCAATATGTTTTGCTTCGGTTTTTTGATGACAATCAATGCAGGCAAAATGAGAGGCAAGCCGCATGGAAATCACTTTTTCCGTTTCTTTAACTTGAGTCGTTTTTTTATGACAATATCTACAGGTGCCTTCTTTGCCTTTGGCGTAAAAGAGCTTTTGGGTCTTTACGTCATATTCGTGGTGACACCGGTCACAGTGGTCCTGTTGTGCTTTCGAATGGCGATAATGAAGAGACTTGTCAAAACCCATTTCCACCCTGGATGATTTGATCAGAGGGCGTTCTCTGTGACAGTCATCGCATTTGACCGGCCCTGCTTTTTCTCCGGCAGCGATGATTTCAGCATGGCACTTGGTGCAATTATCACAATAAATTTTCGTTAATTCTTCTTTACCGATATCTTTAAGATGCATGAATTTGGGAGACATCCGCCCGTTTTCAGACATATGGCAGGTCAAACAGTCTTTGTTTTTCTTTTCCAAAGCATCGGTATGTTGGTCATGTAAAAATATGGCTTTGGTCTTTTTAAGTTTTCCAAAGGCTTCCATATTGTCAAACGTGATGATATCTGCCCGGTACACGAATGCCTTATTTTGATCGGGGGTTTTTGACAGTGCTTGACCGTTAAAAGCGTTCATTGTGCCGATGATCAGTATGACAATCGCAACCGCGATCCCGGCCCCTAAAAGTAACGATTTTCCCTTCAACATAATTTTTATCCCTGCCTTTTATCTTCCAGGTTCTTGACGGCAATGATGTCCAGGTGCCATGTGGCCGTGTCGTCCAAGGGTACGATAATCGGCCCGGCGAGTTCTCTTAAATCAATGGTTTTCAGGTAATGGTTGCAGCGGCCGCAAAGATCCACCCGGAGGCCCTCTTCTTTTTCGGCCCGCAAATATCCCAGCGCTTTTCGATTGTCGTTTTCACAAAACGGGCAACGCATACGCGGATAAGACCAGGCAGCTTCACACAAAGAACAGTGAAGTCTTCGTTTTCCTCCCTCTCCGGAAAGGTCGGCCAGTTTAGGCGCCGAGCCGCAGACCGGGCAGTGGCCGTAATGCCAAAGGCTTAAATCCAACTGCTTGAGAACCGCTTGCGAGAGGATTAAAAGCGCCGGCCGCAAAGACAATCGAAGAAGCAATGACAGGACCGGCGAATCGATATTCATTGCTTTTGCCATCGTCTCAATGGCCTCGGCATCGGATGACAGGACGGCCTTCAAAAGTAGGGGGGCCCCGTCTTCCATTTTTTCTATGGCTTTTAACAGGCCTTTTTCCTGACGCCGGCCGTCTTTACGTTTTTTAACCAATTCCACCAGGCGCTGGTACAGTGCCATTGTTTTTTCCCAGTCAAGGGTCAATTCTCCGGGGGTTAAAAAGGAGCGCCCTTGTTTCCACGCTTCGAGCTTATCCGCAGGACCGATTTTCAATTTCGGATTCATTTCGAGCAGTTGGGTTTCATTAAGCACATTATTCCGAACGGTTTCGGCCAAAAGATCTCCCACCCACTGAACGACCTCGGCGTAAGCAGGATTGCGTGCACTGATGGTCTTTACTTTTGATTCAATAATTTCAAGGCTCTGGGGCACCGATTCCAATGGTCTACCTTCTCTATTTTACAAGAAAACCGATTTCTTAGTATAATCAGGGGCTCCGGGTTGCCGGAACCCCTGATTGTCGTTTACAATTCCATGGGTTTGTATTTGATAAAATCGTCCACAATCAAAAACAGCGCACGTACATCTTTTTCGTCTTCGATGTGGGCCTTGGGGCCGAATTTCTTTTTGGCTTCAGCCAGGTGCTGACTGGCAAGCTTCTTGATATCGGTCTCTTCACCAAAATTAAGCGCCCCGGTCGGGCAGGATTTGACACAGGCCGGTAACAGCCCGGCGGCAACGCGGTCATGGCACATGTCGCACTTGACCAGTTGCTTCTGGTCCTTGCTCCAGTTGGGGACACTCCAAGGGCACGCCTGTTTGATGGCTTTGGAGGCCCTTTCAAGCTCCTTGGTTTTTTCCGTATAAAGAACCGCTCCGAATTCATTCACAACAATGGCATCTTTCATGAGTTGATCCGCCTTCTTTTTGCACGGCGGCGCCAGACAATGACGGCATGCATCACTGAAAAAATACCAGGCCATGGAATTTTTGTTTGATGGATATTCGGCAAAACGGACCAGACGGTACGTGTTGCCGTTTAGATCCAGTGGATTCTGATAGCTGCCGTACTGTTTGGTTTTGTCGGCAGGCAGCTCGTTCCACTGCTTGCAGGCGATCTGGCAACCGCGGCAGGCAGTACAACGGGTCGTATCTATAAGAAAAAATTTACCAGCCATGGTTTACGCCCTCCTTTTCCCGAGTTTTTCCACGTTGACCATAAAAGCTTTGGTCTCCGGGATTCTAGTGTTGGGGTCACCGGTGGATGGTGTTAAAAGGTTGGCAGAATCTCCGCCGTCCTTTGGATAGATCCATCCGAAACACCAGGGAAGCCCCACTTGATGGACTGTCAGACCTTGAACGGTCATGGGTTTGAAGCGGCCGGTCACCATGGCCACAGCCTCTACCTGTCCACGGGCCGAAGAGACTTTGCACTTGTCCCCGTTTTTGATCCCTTTGAGCTTTGCCAGTTCATGGCTCATTTCGACAAAAAGCTGCGGCTGTGTTTCCAGCAGCCAGGGCTGCCAGCGGGTTAAAATACCCGTTTGCCAGTGCTCGGTAACCCGGTAGGTCGTGCCCACAAAGGGGAATCGTGGATCGCAGGAATAATGCGCATCTGCTTCCGTACCGTAAACCGGTGCAACAGGATTCATGCGTTGGCCGGACATCAGGTTTTTGGGCACCGGACACTCCAGGGGTTCGTAATGCTCGGGAAAGGGACCGTCGACTCGACCGGGACCAAAGACCGAGGCCACGCCATCCGGTTTCATGATGAACGGCCGCTTGGTTTTTTCTTTGTCGGACATGGGCGGCCAGCCGCCGTCCGGAACATCTCCGATCCATTTGCCGTCCTTGTATTCCAGGATATTCTTATTGGGCGACCATGGTTTGCCATTGAGATCCACAGATGCCCGGTTGTAAATGATGCGCCGGTTGACCGGCCAACACCATGACCATTCCGGATAAAGACCCATTCCGGTGGGATCTTTCTTTTCCCTGCGGGCCGCCATATTCCCTTTTTCCGTATAAGATTGGGAATAGAGCCAATTGCCGGAGCTGGTGGAACCGTCATCCAAAAGAAAAGCAAAGGATGGTACCAGGGTTCCCTTTTTAAACGATTTGCCCTTTACGGTCACATCATTTTCAAAGTACCCGTTGATCAGCTTGGCGATGGCGTGGGGATCGTATTTGCTATCTTTGACATAATCCCATCTTAAATTTTTGATAGGGTCCGGAAATTTTCCTTCGCTTTCATACAACTCACGGACTTTTTCAAACAACTCCACCATGATGTCGCCGTCACCTTTCGGACCTCGCGGTGGTTTGGCGGCTGCATAGCGCCACTGCATCCATCGGCCGGAGTTTGTAATGGAGCCTTCTTTTTCCACACTGGTATGACAGGGGAGGAAGAAGACCTCGGTTTTAATTTCGTCGGGATTCATTCCCGGTCCCTTCCAGAAGGATGCGGTTTCATTGTCGAAGATGTTGACGTTGACCATCCAGTCCAGCTTGGCCAGCGCTTGACGGGTCTTGTTGGAATTCGCCCCGGAACACGCAGGATTCTGGCCCCATGCAAAGAATCCTTTGATGTTGTCTTTGTACATTTCATCAAAGATATCCAACCACGAATACGTCTTGCCGTCATCGATTTTCGGCATCCAGGAATAACCGAAATCGTTTTCCTTTGTGGCGGCTTCTCCGAACATGGATTTCAGAAAGCTGGCCATATATTTGGGCTTGTTCTGCCAC
>JARRRC010000005.1:18016-25174 GCA_037381105.1 Desulfobacterales bacterium | reverse complement strand
TTCTGACTCAACTCAACTACATTATCTGGTTTCCATCCCGTCCCAAGGAAGACGCTTTGGACATATACGGCGGGTTTCTTGACGGGCTGAATTATCGCGTAACCCTGGGCGATAATGGAGAAGCGATTCTTTACGAGACAATCCACAACTGCGGATGCTATTATAAAGCTTACCCTACCCATCGACTGCAGGTACTCGAGAAGATCGATTATGCGGAACCGCCTTTGATACTCAAGGCACCGGATATAAATCCCTCAAAGAACGATATGACGGTGGCCATGGAGAGCCGTACCCATTTCGTTCAGCACCTTTATCCATCAACACGGGAATCGCAGATTACAAAGACGGTTTATTCGTTTGCTGATTATAACCAACTCAGAAGTCTTCCCTATTTAAGAGATCATCGGAAGAGCATGTTCAACCCGCATAGCATCGTCCCTGAAAGCAAAAGGCTGGAAAGATTCATCCTCTGGGTCACCGGCGTTTATTCTCCGGGAGCCATGCGCCAATGGGGCCGTCATGCAGTTGCCTTCGTGGGCCACCGCGAATTCGACGATCCGTTTTATATGGACAGAATGTTTAAAGAAGCGGATTCCAAATGACCCCCCCTACCGGCTGCTTTTTTTGTGTTTTAGAAACCCTAAACCTCATAAATTCTTAATTTTTTAATCTTTTCATGATCTTATCATTTCAATATCGGTATTTGAAAAGATCAAAGAGATAACTTCGATTGACGGCGCTGATACAGGTATTAAACGATTGAACTTTACTCACTTTCTTGATTTGTCAGCGCACTAATATATTGTAATTTAAGTTAATAAAATACAATATGCACTAATTCAACTAAATTATATATTAATTATATATAATTTAGCTTGACACGAATATGGCAAAAAATTTAATATACGATTAAAGAATATGCTTTCAAACAGATAGACATCCCTTAAAACGTATATGATTGCAAAAAATTGGCAATTTAACGAACAAATATTGTCAAATTGTGGGTGATATCACAATAGAGGTTTTGCTTAACCACTTGAAATATATATAATTTAATATTTCCCAGATTGAATAATTAATTTTGCATGACTTTTGCAAACATTAATTCAAATACAAGAATGATTTTGGCTTCATACATCATTAATATTTGAAAACGATTGTAATGCCTAAATTGAGCAATTGCCGAGGTTGCCGCAGATACAAGAAAGATGTCGTTTCGCTGTAGTCACCTATGCGGAACGCCAATTGACGCAGTAGATGCAGTAAGGTCGGCAATCCCGGAGGGTTTTAAAATTTAAAATGCTCATATTAGGTAATGAAATGATCCATGATATTTTAAAAGAAATTTAAGACCTGACGATGATACGGCCTTTCATCCGCATAAAAGAAGTTTTTTTCGCGGTTCGTTTGCGTGTGCTTTGGCTTATTCCTGTTTTGGTTAACTTGTGTTGGGCTCCTTACTTTCTCCTCCCTGTCAAGGCTGTAAACGCAGCGGAACTTTCCGAGAATCAGCGACAGAAGCAAACAACCGCAAAAAAATCTCAAATTAATCTTCCGGATCTTTCTGCCGAAGAACCCTTAATCGTTTATGACGGACCCGGCGGCGCGTTATTAAAATCCAAAGTCAAAGCTGATTTTTTGGAAACGTTTAATCCGGAAATCGATATCTTTCAAAATAAAAGCGCCGAACCTGATGAAACCTCCTTTTCATCAAGTACAGTTCCCAATGCATCGGATAACCGGTTTGAGATTATTCGTTTGGAACAAAAGTTAATCGGCTTTAATTACGGTTTGGAATACCGCTATGTGGGGAAAAATCTGAACCATTTCAACCATTATAAGAAGAAGGCAGAAACCAAAACAAAAGTTGATTTAAAAAACGATCAGGAGGGGGTGGAGATTTGGGGGGAAAAAAACATCCGGTCTGTCGGCCTAAAAACGTTTTTCGCAAGGTTTTTGGGCAACGTTGACCGCGATCCTTCGCTTCCTCGAATGCTGACCCATAAATACGGTCTTGAAATGAAATACAAGATGGATTTCTTGCCCGTTTTATTCTCTTTTTCCCATTCCAGGGAGGTATCCGAAGATACCTCTGAGTTGGGGTATTCCGAATATCAAGGAAAACAGAAAGAAACCTATAACGGGTCTTTAAAATACTATGGCGGCAAGTCCTTTAACATTACGGCTTCCACAAGCTATTCTCTCAGCCACGAACTGTTTACTCCGGACAAGGAAACCGAAAGCTTCCGGCACGGCATCAGTTCTTCCATCCGGCCCGCATCCAATCTCACCATTACGCCAACACTGAGTTTCGGTGAATATCGATATCTTTGGTATGGAGAACAAGAAAAAAATCCCTCTGCTTCTCTATCCATTAATTATCGCAAAATCTTCGATGTTGTTGATCTGTCTTTACGGGGGAGATATTCTCAAACGAAAAATACGGATCGAAGCTTGGATAACGAGAGATTGAACACATCCATCGGTTTAAGTTGGACCGCGAAGAATTTGTTTTCCAGAAAAATTGGTTATTCTCTGCATTTGGGGTACTATCAATATCTTGATAATATCGATCAGAAAAACTCCTACAATTCATTATCCACGTCATTTAAGCTGGAGTTTCAGCTATAGTATTATATTAAGCGGTTTTTATGAATCTTATTTTTTAACCTTATAAGGAAATTTAATATAGATCTTTGTACCCTGCATGGGTTTTGATTGCAGCACCATTTTACCTTGAAGCAATTTAACCCTTTCCTCTATGCTCCGAATTCCCATTCGTTTCTCTTTTGTCAGGTTTGCAAATCGTTCCTTAACGTCAAAGCCTCTGCCGTTATCTTCTATGCGAAGGATGATGTTGGGCGAAGCCGCAACCAGCCTGATGGTTACGTGGCCGGCATCCGCATGTTTTTTAATGTTGGTGAGACCTTCTTGAATCAGGCGATACAGGTTGATCTCGGTGTCAAAATCCAGCTTTAGACCTTTCATGCCGGCGGATCTGAAGTCAACGCTGATTCTATTTTTTTCAGAGAAATCGTGACAATATTGAAAAAGCGTCTGTACCAGCCCTATTTCATCGAGAACCGGGGGGCGCAAATCATATGAGAGATCCCGGACAGCCTCGATGGATTCCCGAAGGGTTTTCGTCATTTCCGAGATTTTTAGCCGGATTTCCGGATGTATCCCAGGGTGACGGCTCAGAAGCATTTCACAGCCTATTTTTACAGCGGCAAGCTCCTGCGCCACGCGGTCATGCAGTTCACGGGAAATCATCTGGCGCTCACTTTCCTGAGCCTTCATCAGTTCCTGGGTGAGGGTGCGAATCTGTTCTTCGGCCCTTATCTGTTCGGTGATATTTCTGGTAATCTGGATAAAACTTTCAGGATGGCCCGCTTCATTCTTCAAAGGGACGGAGTAGGCTTCCCAATAACTTTCTCCCCTTATTCCCTTGGCCTTGGCCTGGTGCATAACCGCCTTTTCAATTCGGCCCGTTTCTTTGGACCTTAAAGTCGGGCATCCTTTGCAGGGCGTATCCCGGTCGACAAAAAGTTGATAACATGTTTTGCCGACCAGGTCTTCCGGGGCCAAACCCGATGCATCGACGGCTGTTTTATTGGCCCAAATGATTTTCATGTCCGTGTCAACATAACGAATCCTGTCAACAGCGGCATCCAATAGCGCGGTTTTTTGGGTTTCACTTTCACGGAGGGCATTTTCCATGTGTTTTCGTTGGGTCGCGTCGCGCAGCGATCCGATAATTTTTTCCGGAACACCATTTTCGTTATTCGACAACTTTGCACATATGGAGCAATATTTTTGTAAGCCGTTTTTATCTTTTAAAACAATTTCAAAATCGGTGGCTTTACCCTTTTTCAAAAGCTTTCTTACAAATTCATCTCTTTTTTCCGGATCGGCGTACAAATTGTATACTGACGTTCCGATTAAATCTTCTCTATCATATTCAGAAACTTCTTTTATCGAGGGACTGATTTCAAGAATAATCCCATCAAGGGTGACTTCATAATAAACATCCTGGATATTCTCGAATATCATGCGGTATTTCTCTTCACTCTGCCGCAACGCTTCCTCCACCCGCTTGTGCTGGCTGATATCGGCAATAATCAGTCGAACCCGTATGGTATTGTCCCTGGTATCCTCAACCAAAATGCATTCCAGTTGAACGTGGAACGGGGTATGATCTTTCTTTATCAGTTGCAGTTCACAGGTCTGTTTGACCTTGGTCTCAAAAAGCTTATTGCGATTAAGGTAAAAAACATCCTGAGTCTCTCTGGTGATGAATCGAGTGAAAGGTTTTCCGATCAATACACTTCTTTCTATGCCGAGCATCTTAGAAATGGTGAGGTTGGCTTTTAGAACCAGTCCCTTTTCCGATACCGTAATATATCCCACCGGGGCAAAGTCGTAAAAATCAATATACATGTCTCGGGCCGCTTCCAAGTCCAGATTGTCCCGACGCAGTTCTTCGTTTTGCATTTCCAACTCAACTTGATGAATATGCAGCTCCTGGATCAATTGATGGATATCTTTGGGCACCGGTTCATTGATGAAGTCAGGATTTTTGTTGAGAAATTCTTTCGCTCGTTTTCGAAGTGATAATTCATGATTTTTCATATCCTACTCCTGACAAAATTTTAATGCTCAGGGATAGCGCTAAGATCACGTTCAGCCGCTGAAAATAAAACCGGCTCGCCAATATCATCATTCCTTAAAAATGAAAATAACATTAAAAGTCAAGTCATAGCAAATATCTTTATTTTCAGAAGAAAAATTTAGCTGAACATACCTTTTATAATATGATTCCTATTTTTGGGTTCATACGTGATTAAGTTCGGCAAATATCTGTTTCCACTCATAAATACAGTTCAGACCCTGGATACAGGTTTTTAAACTAAAAAAATCTGGCATTTGTTACGGGTTATGATATAAAAGAAAACAGGCTATCAATCATTTATCATTCGGCTAAAAAGGGGAGGCCATGTCTGTCATCACCATATCGCGCCAATTTGGTGCCGGAGGAAAGACATTCGGCAGACAACTTGCCGATATCTTGGGATATTATTATGCCGATGAAGACATTATCGAAAGGGCGGTAGTGGAGGCATACGTTTCTTCCGATGGGAGAAAAATCATTGAATCGGAACCTGGCGACAGATTGAAAAAATTTATCTCCAAACTGAATCCCTTTGGAACGAGCTTAATGGAACTCCCTTTAAGTGATAAAGAGAGATATATAGATGGATTTCATTATGTTGAACTGCTAAAATTAATCATACCCAAGATCGCCGGGGATGGAAATGCCGTTATCGTCGGCAGAGGCGGACAATATATTTTACGCGATTTCGATGATACGTACCACTTATTGCTGATCGCTCAAGAAAAGGACCGGATTAAATTCATCGAGGAAAATTATCGTGTTTCAACCGCAAGAGCCGTTCAAATGATAAAAAGGATGGATAAAAGACGGACAAATCTTTTCAGTTATTTCCGCAAAAAAGATTATGACGATCCAACCCTTTATGATCTCGTCATGAACATGAGCTTGGTGAGCTTGGATAAGGCTCAAGAACTGGTATGCAAACTGATAACCGATTAATAATTCCATCCGGTCGATTGCCTGTCTATACTTGAATCTCAATTGATCTCACATTTTCTATCCTTTATATCTGAATTTAAGCCGGACAAGTCCTGCAAAACAAGAAGTAAGGGCAACCATTAATGCTAGCGTTGATAGAAAGCCAATTTTCAGGGTAATCCAGCTAAAACTTACAACAGGCAACAGACTTAGACGAACCATGGCTCTTAGGGTGTCGTGTTTTGCAATAAAACCGGCCATTGGCGGTGAATAGGTGTAGTAAAGACGAACGAAAATTTTTCCAATCGTATTGTTTAGCAGAAAGCGGTCGCGAAAATTACGCAAAATCCTGACATGCCTCTCCATCAAAGATCCATAGGCCGCAGTCGCTATGAAACAGCCTGGGTCGTTACGATCACCGCCGGAGATATTTCCTTCCGGCGGCGGATTAACAGGAATTCCTTCCATAAGAAGTACTTCATTGGAATCGGCGCTTTCCGATCCGTTCGCATCAAATGCTCTTACGACAAAATAGTATGTTTTCGTTTCATCCAAATCATAAATGGTACAAACAGGATCAATAGATTCCCAGTAAGGACTTTCATAATCATAGGATCGACCATCCTCACGGTAAAAAACCCTGTACCCCGCTAAGTCCGGCTCATTATTTCGAGACCATTGGAGGGTAATATCAATTGCATAAACAGCTGTTCCAAAGTTAAGTAATAGAAAAGTGACAGATAGTATGAATTTTAAGTTTTTGTGCATATCTGTTTGTTATCGGCAGTATTACTGATAGATCTTTGTGAATCGAAAAATTTTTTGCCAATATTTTGGGTATAACAAATTCATTTAATTTATTTACTGGTTGATCATAAAAGCAATTTTCATGCCTTGAACGGCCATATCGCAAGTTGCAAGAAAAATGCTTAAATATCATCATGATATACATATCTCCGCAATCTATGAATCGTAGAGCTACCGTTTCCGTTAGAATCTGCTACGCGTCATTGATATTTTTTTGTCACACGGATTTTATAAAGATTAAATTCAAGCTTCGCACCCTAAAATAGCTAAAAAGTCTCTGGTACCGCAGCCCAAAAGAAATTTTTTAAGGTAAAATATTTCTCTATCGCATTTTCGTACGGCGCCAAAATACAAAGTGAAGTCTATGCTAAAAGACACATAGATTTCTGTATGTTATTTGATCAGGGCGCCTTTTCTTGGGTTTACGAATCCTTTTTCTATTTGACCATCTTATTGATACATTTTACCTTAAAAAATTTTTCCGGCCTGCTGTACGTTACCCGCTTTGCTGAAAATAGAGGGTACGAACCTGGTGGATTAAATTAAACCGAATTCCGACTTACAGGATCAGATCATTTGGGCAGCGGGGTTTATTGGGAGATGATGAGGCATACGTTAAAAGGGATTATTGGCGTGTAGTAATCCTGAAAAAACTCTGATCATTTGAGGTTATATTTTCTTTCCGTCCAACACACTTCGAACTTTAAATGCTAAATTGTACTTATCGACCGGTTTTTCAATATACTCTGCAACCCCTA
>JARRRC010000005.1:0-17940 GCA_037381105.1 Desulfobacterales bacterium | reverse complement strand
TATCTTTTCGCTAAATCCGGTGCAGAGAATAATAGGAATGCCCGGTCGTATGTTTAAGAATTCTTTTATCAGTTTATCACCGGTCATCAAGGGCATGGTCATATCCGTAATTATCAAATCGAACTGATGGGGCCTTGAACGAAACAGATCTAAAGCCTCAATGGGGTTTGTCGTCGCATCAACTTTATACCCTAACCGTTTGAGTCTCTGGTGCCCCATTTTTAACAACACTTCTTCATCGTCAATAAAAAGTATCCTTTCGTCCCCGACAGGGATTATTTCATCAGTTTCAGTTTCTACGGCAATTTCTTTTTTAACCACAGGGAAAAGGATGCTGAACGCCGTTCCTTTCCCCGATTCGCTTTGGACTGTAATCATGCCATTATGTTCCTTTACAATGCCGTGAACGACAGCCAATCCCATTCCCGCGCCTTTTCCGACCTCCTTTGTCGTGAAATAAGGATCAAACATTCGATCAATTACGTCTTGGGAAATGCCATGTCCTGTATCGGTTACCGCCAGATTGACATATCGTCCCGGTTGTAAACCAGAATATTGAGCCGCGCTATTTTCATCGAGATCTACATTTTTTAGGATAATTTCCATAATACCGCCATCCGGCATGGCATGATCCGCATTGGTGCAAAGATTTATAAGAATGCAAAACTGAGGAGCTGACGGACAACATCTTTTGCACGGGAACCGGCCGTCCTGATCTCTTCAAGATTCAAATGGGCCGGATTTTCCTCGGGAACATCATCCAATGCCAATTCCGCATTGCCGATAATGATCCCAAGAATGTTGTTAAAGTCATGGGCGACACCTCCGGCCAATGTCCCAATGGATTCCATCTTATGGGCTTGCTGGAGTTGAGATTCAAGGTATTTCTTTTCAGTGATGTCATGAAAAATACTGAGAATAAAAGAAACGCCTGCGATTTGTATGATCCTTGCGAACACGAGCGCGTGGAGAATAGAATTATCCTTGGACTTAAACGCCATTTCCAACCCGTTGACTTCTCCCGACGGCTGCAATTTTTTTACAAATTCGTTTCTATCTTCCTCACGGTAGAATCCGACTTCGGTTGTGCTCAATCCCAAGATCTCTTCTTTGGCGTATTTCGTTAATTCACAAAATTTATTATTGACATCAACGACTTTTCCCGTCTTAATTTCGGAAAGAGCAATCGCTTGCGGTGACAGATCAAACAGGTTCCTGAACTTGGATTCACTCTCCCGCAATGCTTCTTCTGCCTGCTTGCGCTCGGTGATGTCACGCGAGACACCATGCATTCCGACAACTGTTCCGCCGGGATCCCGTATTGCATTTACGATGTTTTCCAGCCAGACGGTGGAACCGTCCTTGCGGTAGTATTCGATTTCGATGGTGATGGACCTGTCTGAATCAACATTGTTTTCTTCATCTCTCTGAAGCTCTTCTATAAACATCGCTTGGACCTTTTGAAGAGATGCCGGCGTAATCATTTCCTCCAAGGATTGTTGTTTTCGTTCCTCCGGCGTAAAACCCAGCACTTTTTCGATGGAGGGGCTAACGTATGTGGTTTGAAAATTTCGGTCGAGGGTCCAAACGATATCGGTCATCTTTTCTGCAAGAAACCTGAATTTTTCTTCACTTTTTCTTAATGTCTCTTCGGTCTGCTTGCGCTTGGTGATGTCGGTTACGACGCCTTCAAGGTATCCCAATTCCGGGTAGACTGCCGCGCTAATTTCAATGGAAACTAAAGATCCGTCGGTTCGCGTCATTTCAATTTCAAACCCATCAACCCTTCCCTGTGATCGAATCCGATTGAGCAGTTCTTCACGACGTTCCGGGTCGGTATAATGTTCCGAAGTAACATATTCTTCAACAAGCCGATCTACTGAATCATAACCCATCAACTCCGCTAAAGTTTGGTTGGCCGCAAGAAACTTGCCGTCATGGATACGGGTTCGATACATTCCAACCATTGCAGTTTCGAAAAGACGACGATACTTTTTTTCGCTCTCTTCCAATTTCTCAATCTTGTGTTCTAATTCCTCATATGTTGGCTTTTTCCCCATTATGATTTCCTGTATTTGGCCGCAGCCTCCCTTTCAAGATTTGAAAACACCTCGACGGTTTCATTTATAGCAGGAATCATACCATATGATGATAAACATAATAACCATAATTATATCAATTAGTTATAGGTTATATTGCGGCGAATTGGAAGAAGGAAAGAGTAATAAATTGAGCCGTTGGCTTTCACGGATGTCAAAATTTTGACTCTTGATTCACGATTCTGATTAAGATGAATGCGTCGGTGTCCATATTTATGTATGGACACTTGGATAAAAAGTGCATTCCTAACCCCTTTTTGGGGCAAAACGATAGGAGAAAGTGGTTGGTTTTGGAGAAAGAGAGAAGGCGTCTTAATCCGGTTCTGTCACCCACTTTTTTGCGTCTTCAAGATTTAAAAATATTCCGATCTTTGCCGGAAGGTCAGCCGCAGCAACTTGATACATTCTTGATAGGCCATATTCCAAATCACGGGATACAATAACAGCCACTTTGAACTTAGGGCGATTTTTTAATTGAGTTTCAAAATATCTGGCCAATCGTATAACATCTTGACGATCAAATTCAGAAGCATCGGCATCTCGCAGATCCCATATCACATGTATATTTTCTTGAAAATCCGGATGTGAGCGTACGGCTTTATATGATGACTTGATTCTTTCAAAGGTTATTTTTCCGGTTACCTTATGAATCATTAATGCATCCATCTTGTTCACAATTGTATGAACTGGCATAACCCGCATCTCCAGAAATTTCAGGGTATGTCTTTACAATCGGGGTCTTTTTCGTTTTTCTTTGTAAGCAAGTTCTAATTTCTCTATTATGGCATCATTAACAAACTCCTGAATCGTCATGTCTCTTTCAGAACAAAAAGTCTTTACTCTTTCCATTAATTCCTCGGGCAGCTTGATGTTTAGCAGCTTAATTCCCGTTTTCTCCGCTGGTGGTTTGTTTTTCATGATGCTCCTTTCTTTTTCTCAAAAGAGATATCCAGCCAAACCGATTGATAACCTTTCAATACAAGGTCACTGTCTGATGAAAAAACTTCATTGTTTATTAAATTAACGACATCCCCGTTTACGCCGAAAGTGTTTAAATAAACGGCATCCATCTTCTGGGGTCCTTCCGAAAAGTTATTGATGATCAGTATCTTCTGGTCTTTAAAAGCCCGAATATATCCGAACAGGTGAGGATTTTCGGTATAAATGACTTCCATCCCCCCATTTTGAAAAGCGGGCAATTTTTTGCGCAAATTGAACAGCTCGACCATTTCGTGGAAGAAGCGCCACTCCAGTGTATTCTGATCGGTGAGATCTTCCCGGGCGTTCCATCGTTTTCTGGATCGATGGACCCATCGGCTGTCATTGACGATTGTTGGCTCCGTCAGATAGGTGTAATCATTCAGCATACCCCATTCATCTCCGATATATAGCAGTGGAATACCACCGATACTGACCATAATGCTCCTTAAGAGGTTGATCCGGCGGACTGCCTGTTCGATGAGTTCGTTGTCTTGTCTCTCAACGGCATCTTCCAGTCCGGCCAGGGATGAAAACGTTCCGGAAATCCGAACATCGCCGGTATCCGCATTGAATTGAAAAGGAACACCCCTTGCAAAAGATCCGGGGTAATCGCCGGTGTAAAATTTATTTAAAAATCTGCGATGATCGACAGGATCAATCCCGACGTTTCGCGCGTCTTGGTCGTCAAAGGTCCATCCGATATCGTCATGACAGCGAATAAAATTTACCCATGTGCATCCGGCCGGTGTCGGATAGCGATTTCTCATGGAATGCTCAAGTAATCTTGTCTCCCGGGTTGCCAGCGCTTCCCACAGCAGCGCCATAAGCAAAGGATTGTAAGATAACTGACATTCATCGGGATGAATGTATTGAATCACTTCGTCCGGATGGACAATGGCTTCCGACTTAAACAGCAAACATGGCGCTACGATTTTTGCCATGGCATTAAAGGCTCGGATGACCGTATGTGCTTCCGGTTGATTTTCGCAGTTCGTGCCGAGTCTTTTCCAGATAAAAGCCACGGCATCCAAACGCAGCACCTCAACCCCTTGATTGGCCAAAAAAAGCATCTCTTCGGCCATGGCACGAAACACTTCGGGATTTGAGTAATTCAGATCCCACTGGAAGCTGTTGAACGTGGTCCAAACCCATCGTTTCATCTCTTCGCACCATGTAAAACTCCCCTTCCTTACGGTGGGAAATATTTCTCTAAGATTCTTTTGAAACTGATCCGGCAGTTCACGATCCGGATAGGTATGGTAATAATCCATAAAATCCGGTTCTTTGGATTTGGCTTTTTGAGCCCAAATATGCTCATCGGATGTATGGTTGAACACAAAATCCAGCACAAGGCTGATCCCTTCATCACGAAGTTCGGCGGCTAATTTGGAAAGCTCCTCCATGGTGCCGATATCCGGGTTTATGGCCCGATAGTCACTGACGGCATAGCCGCCGTCATTATCCCCCTTGGGGACTGCAAACAATGGCATCAGATGGAGATAGGTCAGACCGAGTTTTTTGAAATAGGAAATGTGGTCATCCAGTTTGGCAAGGTTATCGCTGAAAAGATCCACATATAATACCCCGCCCACCATTTTTTCGGACAAAAACCAGTAGGGATCGGCTTCGCGTTTCTCATCCAGCAGTTTAAGTTCGGCAGGCCGTTCCAGCCAGTATTGAACCAGCGTATTTAAAATCCGTTCGAGAGTATAAAAAAAGTCGTATTGCCATCCGAACAACTGATGCAGATAGATGAACAGACGTTCCCACTCCCTATGGAGTCTGTTTGTGAACTTATGCCATTCATGGGGTTGTTGTTGAAGCTCAATGGCAAAGGTCTTTTCCAACTCGGGAAGAATGCGATTCAACGATTTTCCGGCCTGCTCCCGTCTCCAGTCATATTCTGCCATCATTTCTTCCTTTTTATTATAATCCTTTTTCTACAGCGGGACGTTTGCCCTTCAATTATTTAAGGTGTAACAGCGCTCCGCATTCATTCTGCGAGGCGACATAAAGGAGTGGTTTACACCGAGTCAGGGCTCGGCTGATTTCAATGACGGCTTTTTGGGGCGTATTGTTGGTTTCGCTGAGATGGGCCAGCATGACGTGTTTCAGACAGTCGTGTTGCAACTCATTCAAGAGGATTCCGGATGCCGCATTGGACAGGTGACCGGATCTGCTTTTGATGCGCTGTTTGATCGGCCATGGATAGGGACCGTTGATCAGCATCTCTTCATCGTGGTTGGCTTCAAGGATCAATAACGCACATTCTTTAAGATGCTCTTTGACCATAGCGGTTGCAATGCCCAGATCGGTGGCGATTCCGATTTTGGTTCCGTTTTGATGGATCGTAAACCCGCATGGATCCACGGCGTCATGAGATATGGAGAAGGGATGAACGGTCAGGTTGCAAATGGTGAACGTTGATCCGCATTCAAAGTATTTTGTATCATATAGGTCGCCGAGTTGGGCTGCGGCTGCGTTTTGTGTTTTTGTGCTGATATAGACCGGGAGCTTATAACGCCGCGAAAGCACGCCGACTCCCTGAATGTGGTCGGAATGCTCGTGGGATACCAGGATCGCATCAAGATTTCTCGGATCAAGACCTCTTGTTTTCAGGCGGCGTTCGATTTCGACGCCCGAAAGGCCGGCATCTATTATGATTGATGCCGCGCCGCTGGAAACAAAAACAGCGTTTCCTTTGCTTCCGCTGGCCAGAATACATACGCTAAGATTGTAATCGGGATTGACCTGCATTGGTTTTAAAGGGAACCCTTTTTTTATCTTACCGACCCGTATGTCCGAATCCCCCGCTGTTCCTCTCGGTTTCATCGAGCGCTTCCACGATGTCCAGCCGTGCCTGATACACCCGGTTGACGATCATCTGGGCAATTCTATCGCCGCGTTTAACCGTATATGCCTGTTTCCCGAGATTGATCATCGGAATCTTTATTTCTCCGCGATAATCGGCATCTATGGTGCCGGGGGCATTAATAAGCCCTATACCATGGTTTACGGCCAATCCGCTCCTCGGACGAACTTGAATTTCGAATCCATCCGGAATAGCGACGGCAAAACCCGTGGGGATCAATGCAACAGCACCTTTTTTCAACAAAATATCTTTTTCAACGGCTGCACAGATATCCATTCCGGCGGCCCTGGGCGTCATATAACGGGGCAACGGAATATCCGCATCTGATTCGGGTCTTAACCGAAGAAATTTTATCAAAGGAGAGGTATCCACAAGTCAGTTCGCTTCGCTCACAATGGGTCGACGGGTCAAGTCGTCAAATTGTCAAAACGATTTAACCATTTAACCAGATACTACACCGGCAAAATATCGTCAAACATGTGTTTATCGTCTACAGGCCCCAAAAGGGTCAGTGCAAATCGGTTGTTTTGAAAAAGGCTTTCAGCCAGATGAAGTATGTCGTCTTCGGTCACCGATTCCACGTTGTTCATAATTTCTTCCAAGGGGACATAACGTCCGAAATGGGTCTCGTTTTGCGCCATTCGAACCATCTGATTGTCATTGCTTTCCGAAGCCAGCATGAGATTGCCTTTTATGAATTCTTTGGCATAACGCAATTCGTTTGAATCGACGCGTGTTTCTTTAATTTTAGAGATTTCTTTGAGAATGACTTCTATCGATTTTTTTATGTTTACGGGTGCGACGCCGGCATAGGCGCCGAACATCCCGGTATCGACAAAAGATGATACAAAGGAATAAACCGAGTAGGCAAGACCTCTTTTTTCACGGATTTCCTGGAACAGTCTTGAGCTCATGTTGCCGCCCAGAATAGTGTTCATCAGGGAATAGGCATATCGTCTCGGGTCGGTGATTGACATTCCCTTGGTTCCCAAACAAATATGAACCTGTTCCAAATCTTTATAATGCATGTTGATATTGCATCGTTCATCAGGTGTTATGCGTTCGGGAAAAGACTCGCCCGGCCGAATCGATTCGAAGACGGGGCCTGCGATATCCATGAAATGGTTGTGCTCAACGTTTCCTGCTGCTGAAATAACAATGCGATCCGGCTGATAGAAGCGGTGGAAGAACCTTTTGATACCGTCCGAATCGAAACCGTTCACGTTTTCACGATTGCCGAGCACAGAGCGTCCCAGAGAATCACCCCCCCAGAAATTCATCCCTGAAAGGATGTGAATATATTCATCCGGACTGTCTTCCGCCATCCCGATTTCTTGTAGAATCACCGCACGCTCGTTCTCAACCTCTTTTTCATCAAATACTGAGTTTAAGAAGATATCCGACAGGATATCGACCATGGTTCCCATGTGGGAGTCCATGACTTTTGCATGGTAGCAGGTATTTTCGGTACTGGTAAAAGCATTGCTTTGACCGCCGATGGCGTCGAACTCCTTGGCGATCTGGAAAGCGGTTCTTTTTTTGGTTCCCTTGAAAATCATGTGTTCAATAAAATGAGATACACCGCTTTCGGCTAGAGATTCATCACGCCCCCCGACATGCACCCATACTCCCATGGATACCGAGCGAAGGTGCGGCATTTTTTTGGTGATGACTTTGATGCCGTTCGAAAGAACGGTTTTCGTAACATCCTGATCCATTGACTATCCTTCTTCTTCCAAAGCGGCTTTGTAGCTTAACCGGATTTTACCGTCTTTTCCGATTTCAAGAACCTTGACCTTGATGTGATCTCCTTCTTTTACGATATCCGACACCCGATGAACGCGATGTGCGGCCAGTTGGGAGATATGCACAAGACCGTCGACATTGGGAAGTATTTGAACAAATGCGCCGAAGTCCATGATCTTTACGACTGTGCCGTCATAAATTTTGCCGACTTCAGGTTCAACAATGATTTCTTTGACCATATTCAAGGCGGCATCACCTTCTTTTTGAGAAAACGCCGCAATTTTAACCAGACCGGAGTCGTCGATTTCAATTTTTGTGTCGGTCTCGTTTTGAATGGCCCGGATGGTTTTACCACCGGGGCCGATGACTTCCCGGATCCTGTCGGGGTTAATTTTAATGGTAAGGATTTTCGGGGCATATGGCGAAATTTGTTTGCGGGGTTCCTTTATGGCTTCAATGATTTTATCAAGGATATAAAGCCTGCCGTTTCGGGCCTGTTCCAGAGCCTTTTCCATGATATCTTTTGATAGTTCATGAATTTTGATATCCATCTGAAGTGCGGTAATGCCGTCCTTTGTGCCCGCAACCTTAAAATCCATGTCGCCGGTTTGATCTTCATCTCCTAAGATATCGGAAAGAATGACGACATCGTCTCCTTCCTTAACGAGCCCCATTGCAATCCCTGAAACCGGCGACTTGATGGGAACTCCGCCGTCCATTAGCGCAATGGTTCCGGCGCAAACCGTTCCCATGGATGAGGAACCGTTGGATTCAAGGACTTCTGAAACAATTCGGATGGTATAATCAAACGCTTCTCTCGGGGGGAGAATTTTTTCCAAAGCCCTTGTGGAGAGTCCGCCATGGCCGATATCTCTGCGGCTCGGTCCGCCGATGCGTCTTACTTCTCCCACTGAAAAAGGCGGAAAATTGTAATGGAGCATAAATGGCCGGAGTTCGTCTCCGATCAAGGTTTCCACACGCTGTTCATCCTGCCCCGACCCGAGGGTCAGCACGGCGAGCACCTGGGTTTCTCCCCGTGTAAAAAGCGCGCTGCCGTGGGGTCTTGGCAAGATGCCGACTTCACAGGTGATCGGCCGTATTTCATCAAATTTTCTGTTGTCGATACGACGCCTTTCTTTAAGGATGATGTCCCGGCTGATTGTTTTCAGCAAGTCTTTAAATATCGTATTTATTTCGTCCTGCTGATCCGCATATGCATCTCCCAGTTCCTCGAACATCTCAGATTTTACCTGTAAGAGCGCCGCATTTCGATGACTTTTGTCAGGCACGGCCAGCGCATCGTAAATTTTTGAAGAAATTCGGGTCTCAATGTTTTTAAAGAGTGCTTCATCTCTTTGAGGCGGAGTGAAGGTTCGTTTGGTTGTCCCGTTGATTTCTTTGAGTTTCAGTTGCATATCTATAATCGGCTGCATCGCGTTATGGCCGAAAAAAATGGCTTCCAACATATCCGATTCGTTGACGATATCGCCGCTTCCTTCGACCATCACAACACCGGTCTTTGATCCGGCGACAATAATATTGATGTCACAAGATTCGTATTCGTCGACGGTCGGATTGATTTTAAGCTGACCGTTTATCCGTCCGACTCTAACACATGCAATCGGTCCTTCAAATGGAATATCCGATATTTCAAGGGCGGCGGACGCGCCGATCATGGATAGAATGTCAGGGTCATTTTCCTGGTCCATGGAAAGAACCGTGGCAATCACTTGAGTTTCAAATCGATACTCTTTGGGAAAGAGCGGTCGAATGGGGCGGTCGATGAGGCGGGCGGTCAGGGTTTCCTTTTCGCTGGGCCGGCCGATTTCCCGCCGAAAATAATTTCCGGGTATGCGGCCCGCAGCATAACCTTTTTCCTGATATTCAACGGTTAGCGGTAAAAAATCCGACGGCCGCTCTTCGCGAGAAGACACAACCGCCACTAAAACAATGGTATCTCCATAACGAACCTGAACCGCACCGGATGCCTGTTTGGCGAGTTTGCCGCTCTCGATGCTCAGTGTTTTACCTCCGATTTCTGTTTTGAGTAAAGTTTCCATAAATATCTCCTACACATCAAACGGCTTCAGACCTGTGAGTGACAAGCAACTTGGAAGTCTATTCCAGAGAACAAACAACGTCAAATGAAACAATACAGGCATTTATTCGTTTGAATCGTATGGCCAAACGTTTAGTTTTTTTGCATCGATTGTATTCAAAAATCTAAACAAGTTAATGGTATGGGTTCCAATATTGGAGCGGAACCGAAAGTTAAAGTTGAGGGCCTATCTTCTTAGTCCTAATGTATCGATGATTTCCCGGTACCGTTTGACGTCTTTGTTCTTGACATAATTTAAGAGCCTGCGCCGTCTGCCCACAAGAATCAAAAGTCCTCTTCTGGAATGATGATCTTTTTTATGAACTTTCAAATGTTCCGTTAAATAGGAGATGCGGTGTGTTAAAAGACCCACCTGTACCTCGGGAGATCCGGTATCGTTTTCATGCAGCTTGAACCGATCAATCAACTTCTTTTTTTCATCTGATGTTAAGACCAATTTTTTTCGCCTCCTTTTATATAAAATACGTCATATCGATTAAGAAGCCGTTAAACTCATCTTTAACGACAATGGTTGAACACACAGCAGTAATCGTATTTGCTTCTGTTTTTGGCGTATTTGAGCACAGCGATAAGCTGTTTTTCGGTATCGACAATTTTCATAAAGCCTTCCGATACGTTTGCCGGCTCGAATTTAATATCATTCTTTGACAGAATAAAACCATGCTTTATTTTATGAGTCAAAATATTGTCGGCAGTATGACAAGGAAAATCCTTTAGCGCATTCGACATGCTGATGATCCGGTTGTAGATTTTATTTGATAACGTCAGGTCCTTAAGTTCCTCTATTGTTATTGCTTCCTTAATTGTAAATCCACTGCTTTCAATTCGCCGGAGATCTTTCAAGTGACCGCCGCATCCCAAGGATGCGCCGATGTCGGCACATAAGGTTCTGATATATGTGCCTGCAGAACAAAGGACCTCAAAGCGTATGGTCGGCAGATGAATTTCAAGTATTTTGAGGTCGATGATGGAAACCTTCCTTGCCGGCTTCTGAACGGGTTTATTGCTGCGGGCAAGTTTATAGAGCGGAATTCCCTTATATTTTAAAGCCGAATAAACCGGCGGAAGCTGCGTTAGGGTTCCCTCATACCTTTTAAATACGGATTTTATTGTTTTTTCCGAAAATTCTACTTGATTGCATCTGCGCGTGGTCTTTCCTGTTGAATCCTGCGTATCTGTTTCAATGCCAAGGTGAAGAGACGCTTCGTACTTTTTGTTGCCACGCAGAAAAAACCCGGCAAGCCTTGTTGCCCGATTGATGCAGCACACCATTACACCGGTTGCAAAGGGATCCAATGTTCCGGTATGCCCCACCTTTTTTGCCTTGAGTAATTTTTTTACACGGGCCACCACCTTGGCGGAACTTATACCTGCGGGTTTATCTACAACCAGAACCCCGCTGATGTCATTCTGCATGATTTAAATCATACCCTTGATCATAAACAAGATAGGGAAAATTTATTGTTACGGGGCATCACCGCCGGAGGCGGACAAGCCTTGAATTTCCGTCATTTAGAGTCATATGTTTTCGGCCAGGTTTAGAATTTTTGATTTTACCTCCGAAAGTGTCGACTCAATATTGAATCCTGCGGCACTGGAATGTCCCCCGCCGCCAAAAACGGATGCGATTGCCGCCACATCAACCGATCCGTCGGAGCGGAGACTGACATGATAGGTGCGGCTGTTTTTTGATGGTTGACTGCCGTTAGGATGCTCCTGGATCAGCGCTGCAACTTTGATATCCTCTATCCGTTTTGCATAATTGATAAGACCGTCTCCATCTTCAGGTTGCGTATGCGTTTCATCAAACATATGTTTGGTCAGTGTCATGATCGACACTTTTCCGTTGTTTGAAATTTCAATGGAGTCCAGAGCAAGATTCAGCAGTTTTATCCGTCCCAAAGAGTATGTACCGTACACATGCTGAGAAATATCATAAGGGTCGACGCCCAAATCCAACATTTCCTGACAAATGGCGAACGCCGCCCGGTTTGTATTTGAAAAACGAAATGAACCCGTATCCGTCAAAATACCGGTATATATTGCCGTGGCTATGGACTTATCCAAGGGCACGCCCAGCTGTTTAATCAGCCAGTAAAGAATTTCCGAGGTGGCGCATGCAGACGTATCGATCAGTTGAAGATGACCGAAATGCGTATTTGTAATATGATGATCAATGTTTATAATTGTCGGTATCTGTTTTACGACAGAAACGGCTTCCCCGATTCGATCCAGATTGCTGCAATCAAGAATGACCGCCAGATCGTAACGGGCATTTTCTATCTTTCGGCCGACATGATGAACCTCCGGCAGAAAACGATATACCGCCGGTATGGGACTTTCGTTATATAACGTCGTTTTTTTATTCAATGCTTTGAGAGAGAGCCCCATGGCGATCAGAGATCCGATGGCATCGCCGTCCGGATTGGCGTGGGTAACTGCTAAAATACGGTGGCTGTTTTTTAATTGGCGTATGATGGAATCCATTTTTTTATCAAGTTTCGCATCCGAATCTTTTCGGCCGGATAAAACTTAGTGGACTTTCCTTGCAAAATAATATCAATATGTTTTATAATTTTCGAGACATTTAACGGTCTTCGGGATTCGTAAACGACGACGCATCATCCACGTCCGTTCCCGTTTCTTCATGGATGCTGTCTAAAAGTTTATCAATATGAAGGCCGTATTCAAACGATTCATCATAAAAAAATCTTAGCTCCGGCATATACCGTAATCCCAACTCTGCGGCAAGTTTATATTTTACATATCCAAGGGCGCTTTTGAATCCTTCAATGGTGTTTGAGACATTGTTTTTGTTGTCGGATGTAATAAAGTAAATGCGCGCTATTCTTAAATCGCGGGACATCTTTACGCCCGTAATCGAAGCCGATTTAAGACGAGGGTCTTTAACCCTTTTAAGGAGTAAGTCCGACAAGACTTTTTGTATTTGACAGCCGACTCTGTCGGAACGTGCAAATGATTTCATATATTGATAATCTCCATTTCACTGTCGATGATCTCCGCCAGATTGAGTTCTTCGATAAGATTAAAAATTTTGTCGATTTTGGAGTTTATCACCGCCCGGTTGTTTCCAACCAGCGCAAACCCGATCATCGCCCGTTGATAGATGTCGTTCGATCCTACTTCGGCAACCGAGACATTGAAATGACTGCGCAATCGGCCGATAATCGATTTGACAATTTTCCTTTTGGCTTTTAGAGAATGACAATCGTGCAGCCTGAATGTGACCATACCTAAGCCGGCAACCATGATTTTCTCACTTGATTCGAGGACACTCGGCGATCCGAACCGTTGAGCTTTTTTATATATTGCCACAACATGCTTAACATTTACAAATTAAAAAATCCGAACAACCTAGACTATTCGACTTCGGGCTTGATTTCTTCTACATAGTAACATTCGATGATGTCGCCGAGTTTGATGTCATTGTAATTTTTAATGACGATTCCGCATTCATAACCGGTTTGAACTTCTTTGACATCGTCTTTGAAATGACGAAGGGAAGCAATTTTGCCTTCATAAGTGACAACCCAGTCTCTGAGAATTCTGGCAAGCTGTCCCCGTTCAATTTTACCCTCTGTAACGTAACAGCCGGCGACGGCGCCGACTTTGGGGACATGGAACACTTCTCTCACCTCGGCCTTGCCCAGAATACGTTCTTCAAACGTTGACGCCATCATGCCGACAATGGCATTTTTGATATCCTGGATGACATTGTAAATAATGTTGTAGAACCGTATATCAACATTTTCCTCATGGGCCAACGCCTGAATTTTAGAACTGGGACGTACATTAAAACCGATAATTATCGCATCCGATACTGCGGCAAGGGAAATGTCCGATTCGTTCAGAGCCCCTGTCGCAGAATGAATGACATTGATCCTGACCTCCTCGTTGGAAAGCTTGGTCAGCGCATCCGAAAGGGCTTCGATGGAACCATGTACATCGGCCTTAATGATGAGATTCAGATCTTTAACTTCATTTTCCTGCATTTTTTCGTAAAGTTTTTCAAGGCTTAGCCTGCTGGTTTTAGCAAGTTCCTTGGTACGCTGTTTCTGGCTTCGATGCAAGCTGACCTGTTTTGCATCCTTTTCGTCCGCCAATGCGACCAGTTCGTCTCCTGCATTGGGGACCCCTGAAAGACCGATGATTTCGACGGGAATCGAGGGCCCTGCAGATGAAACCTGTCGTCCCATGTCGTTCAGCATTGCGCGGACTTTACCGTAATGAACGCCGCAGACCACTGCATCGTGGATTTTTAAGGTTCCTTCTTTTACCAGGATGGTGGCCACAGGACCTCTCCCCGCATCGAGTTTGGCTTCAACAACGTGTCCGGCGGCGAGCTTTTCCGGATTGGCCTTAAGTTCCAGAATTTCTGCCTGCAGCAGCACCATTTCAAGCAAATCATCTATACCGCGGTTTTCTTTTGCAGATACCTCTACAAAAATGGTGTCGCCGCCCCAATCCTCGGGCACGATATTAACCTCGGCAAGCTCTCTTTTAACCCGTTCCGGATTAGCATTCGCTTTGTCTATTTTATTAACTGCAACGATAATCGGTACTTCTGCGGCTTTGGAATGGTTTATTGCTTCAATGGTTTGAGGCATGACACCGTCGTCGGCGGCAACGACAAGAATCACCAGGTCGGTAATCTTGGCTCCACGGGAACGCATTTCAGTGAAAGCTTCGTGACCCGGGGTATCCAAGAAGACGATTTGTCCTTTTTCGGTATCGACATTGTAGGCGCCGATATGTTGGGTGATTCCGCCGGCTTCGTTTTCGGTAATTTTGGTTTTACGAATCACGTCAAGCAGAGATGTTTTGCCGTGGTCCACATGCCCCATGATGGTCACCACGGGGGGTCTGGAAATGAGTTTGTCGGGATCATCCGTTTGCACCTTCAAGACGGACTGTTCTTCAAAGGAGGCTTTTTCAAGCTCATAGTCAAATTCTGCGGCAACAAGAGCGGCGGTGTCAAAGTCGATGACCTGATTCACCGTCACCATGACACCCAAATCCATCAATTTTTTGATCATTTCAACGGCTTTTATTCCCATGCGCTTTGCCAGATCCGAGAGGGCGATGGCGTCGTCGATTTTGATTCTGCGTTTAATGGCTTTGGGCACGGTAATCTGGGGTTTTTGTACGGCGGTCGCTGCTTTTCCTTTGGCGGTTTTTCGACCCTTTCGAGCCCGATGCCCTTTGGAATAAAGATCCTCTCCTTCCACAACCTCCTTTTTACGGAAGGAAATTTTCTTTTTGAAAAATTTCCTGTCCGTTACGATTTCGTCGGATTTTTTAGTCCATTTTTTCTTTTGTTTTTTCTTTTCTTTTACAGCCTGATCTTCGGTGGGCGCTTCGGCTGCAGGCGGTTTCTCAATCTTCTCTTCAACTTCTAGGACTTGATCTTTTTGGGTCTTAATTGCTTTTTTCTCCGGAGGCGGCGTAACCGGCAGCTTTATGATTTTTGCCGGCGTTTCTTTTTTACGTTTTTTGCCGGCCTTTTTCGGTGTTAATTTTTTTAGCCCGGCCGGTTTTTCGGGTGCTTTTGAAACCGGCTTTTGGGATTCGGGTTCCTCTTTTGAAATAGCGGGTTGGGTCATACTTTCTTTGGAAGCATCAGATTTTTTATCTGCTTTTTGCGCGACGGCTTCTGTTTCCGGGACCTCTTTCTTTTCGGGAACTTCCGGTTCTTTCTCAATAGGAGGTTCCTTGGATTCAAAAACTTTTTCAGATGGTTGATCGGCAACTTCGATCATTTCGGGCGGCGATTCGGGTTCGGGACCCGCATCAATTGTAACCGGTTCTTTGGGCACACGTTTCTTGCGTCTTCTGATCAGCGTCGGCTTTATACGTGTTTCCACGATTTCTTTTGCCGGCGAACCTCGAAGCTTTCGTTTAATATCTTCAACGGTGTCATCATCCAGAGAACTCATATGGCTTTTTGCGTCAATATTCATATCCCGCAATTTGTCGAGCAACATTTTATTGGTCATGTTAAGATCTCTGGCAAGCTCATAAATTCTGATCTTCGCCATTCAACCCCCTAAAGTCGTTTTTATTATCATTGTTCCTTCACGGAATCTTCCGGGGCATTGTCCTCCGATGGTATGGTCTCCCCGGGTGCATCTTCTTCCCGGCCTGCTGCGTCGTCAAGAGGTATTTGAGCATCCAAAACCTCTGAGGCCTCGGCGTTGTCTTCTTTTTCCGGCATCACATCTTCTTTGGATATTTCATCGCCGTGATCAATGCTTGAAATATAATCCCCGGCAGCTTGAATCAGTTGCAAGGCTTTTTCTTCGGTAATATCTCTGATCTGAACCAGATCTTCTACCGAGGCTTTGCTGAGCTCATCCGCTGAAAAAAAGCCCTTTTCATACAACGCATCCGCCAGACTGATGCCGACATCCGGTAAAGATACCAGAGAATCATATCCGTCTTGCATGGTTTCGCTGTATCGTGTCTCGCTGATGACATCGAGGTGCCATTTGGTCAACTTTGAAGCAAGCCGTACATTTTGCCCTTTTTTCCCGATGGCTATCGAAAGAAATTCATCCGGAACAATAACCTCCATGGAACTGTTCTCTTCATCAATAATAACCCTCGAGATTTCCGCAGGAGCAAGGGCATTACATACAAATTTGGCGGGGTCAATGTGATAGGGGATGATATCTATTTTTTCCCCTTTAAGCTCCTGAACGACATTTTGTACCCGGCTGCCTTTCATTCCGACGCAGGCGCCGACCGGATCTATATCGGAATCGTTTGAAGTTACGGCAATTTTTGCTCTGATGCCGGGTTCGCGGGCCGCGCCGATGATGGTAACGATTCCTTCATTTATTTCGGGCACTTCTGTTTTGAAAAGGGCGACTAAAAAGTCGGGGTGCGTTCGGGAAAGAACAATCTGCGGACCGCGAGTGTCGTAAAGGACATCGATGATATATGCCCTGATGCGATCTCCCCGCCGATAGGATTCCTTGGGAATTTGCTCGCGTGAGGGAAGGATACCTTCCGTTTGGCCCAGATTCACAATGATATCATTTCGATCAAAACGCTGAACGATTCCGTTGATGATTTCACCCTTTCGGTCAATAAAACCCGAATATACGGCATCTCTTTCCGCATCTTTCATCTTTTGTATAATGACTTGCTTGGCGGACTGGGCCGCGATGCGCCCAAAGGTAGACGTATCCATTTTGGTCCCGAGACTATCGCCGATTTCGCATTCCGGATCCAGCTTTCGCGCCTCTTTGAGACTGATTTGTAAGTCGGGTTCCGTAACGACTTCGGCGACATCTTTAAACTGAAAAACCTCTATTTCACCGGTCGATTCATTGTATTGAACCTCGATATCGACATTGGCACCGAATTTCTTTCTCGCGGCGGATCCCAATGCTTCCTCCAGGGCCTTGATCAGGATCTCGCGATTGATGCCTTTGTCCCGACTCACTTGTTCAACAACGCGTTTGATATCCGTGATTAACATCAATTTTCTCCACTATTGTTTATTTGCGATCATAAACCGGGTATTTCATTGTCAATGAGTACTGTCCGAGAGGCGAGCCGTCAGGATTTCATCATACGGAATCGCTACTGTTCGGTCTCCTGTCGATACGCTGACCTTATCTTCCGATATACCCAATAAAATGCCCGTAATTTTCTTTTTGCCGCCTACAGGTCGGGCGGTTTTAATGGTGACCCGGCTCCCTTTGAATCGATCAAAATCGAGCTTCTTCCCCAACGGCCGATTCAGCCCCGGTGAAGACACTTCCAGGTTATAGGGGCCTGCATCTTCTATATAAACATCCAACAAATCACTGGATTGGCGACTGATGCTTATACAATCGTCCAAAGTCACTCCGCCGGGCCTGTCGATATAAAGACGTAGGATTCTTCCCCCGGCCTCACGTTGACATTCGATATGAACCAGTTCTATTCCCTCTGCTGTGCAGAGCGGGTCTAAAACATCTCTTATCCGGGCGATCATTTTTTTCATATTGTCCGGCGACCAGGTATTGTGTTCCCGGTGCTCGATTTTTGATCTGTCGCCCTTTTTTCCTTTTTTAACTTTCAAGGGTCTTTCGATTGTCTGGTCCAATATC
>JARRRC010000004.1:0-17300 GCA_037381105.1 Desulfobacterales bacterium | reverse complement strand
GATGGTGATCACCGTATCGGCCGTCTTTTTAAGGATATTAATGCCGTCTTCAGCCTGTTTGGCTCTTTTTTTGCCTTCGAATGAAAACGGTTTGGTCACTACGGCCACGGTCAATATGTCGATTTCTTTACAGAGTTCCGCAATAACCGGCGCCGCCCCTGTTCCGGTACCGCCGCCGAATCCCGCTGTAATGAACACCATATGACTGCCGTTCAGCGCCTCTTTAATGGCATCGGCATTTTCCAACGCCGCTTCTCTTCCTATTTGAGGGTTGGCGCCTGCTCCGAGACCCTGGGTGAGCTGTTCCCCGATCTGAAGCTTGACCGTTGCCTTGGAAACTTCAAGGGCCTGGGAATCTGTATTGGCGGCAATAAATTTGACGCCCTGAAGCTTGGAATCAATCATGTTGTTGATGGCATTACCGCCGGCGCCGCCAACGCCGATCACCATGATCTTTGCATAGTTCTCGTTTTCTATCAAAGTAAATGTCATGTCCCCCACCTCCTGTTAATAAATTGTAAATTGTGGATTGTAGATTGAAAATTTAAGGAATTGCTGCAATCTTCAATTTTCAATCCCGAGCGGTCCCCGAGTCCGCTCGGGTGAATACCTGTTTATTTTACGTCAGCTCACTTCATATGACCTCCTTGAACCATTTTTTCATTCGAATCATAATTCGGTTGAAAATGTTGGTGTCACGAATCCTGAATTTCTTTTTCGGTTGATTTCTGGCGCCGTATAAAAGGAGCCCGACACCGGTCGCATACATGGGATTATTCACAACATCCGTAAGACCGCTGATCCCTCTGGGTGTCCCCAGGCGGGTCGGAAGATCGAAAACCGATTCCGCGATATCCGTTACGCCTTCCAAAAGGGAAGTGCCTCCGGTTAAAACGATGCCGGAAGTAATGACGTTTTCCATTCCGGCTCGAAAAACTTCTCTTTTTATCAGCGTGAAGATCTCTTCCATACGGGGTTCCAGTATTTCACCGAGGATCTGTCGTTGAAGCTTCCTGGGTTTGCGTCCTCCCATCCCGGGAACCTCGATGGTTTCATCGCCGCTGACGTTCTGGGAAATACAGGTGCCGTATTTTTTCTTGATCTTTTCGGCGTCGGCAAGGGACGCCCGCAAACCGACACTGATATCGTTCGTCAGGTTGTTGCCGCCGAGGGATAGAACAAAGGTGTGTTTGATGTTTTTCCCCGAAAAAATGGCAAGATCGGTAGTGCCGCCGCCCAGGTCCATCAACGCCGTCCCCAGATCTTTTTCCTCGTCGGTCAAAACCGCTTCTCCGGAAGCAAGGGGCTCCAAGACAATATCGCACACATCCAGACCGGAACGGTTGGCGCATTTTACAATATTATGCGCGGATGTCACCGCACCGGTCACAATATGAATCTTGGCTTCCAACCGAACACCGGACATGCCTACCGGATTCTGAATTCCGCCCTGGTCGTCGATCATGAATTCCTGGGGAATCACATGAATGACTTCACGGTCCATGGGAATCGCCACAGCGCGCGCCGCATCGATGACGCGGTCAACATCCTGCTGAGTCACTTCCGGGCCCTTAATGGCGACAATTCCGCGGCTGTTAAACCCCGTGATATGACCGCCTGCAATTCCGGCATATACGGATGAAATTTCACAGCCCGCCATAAGTTCCGCCTCCTCAATGGCTTTTTGAATCGATTCTACGGTGGACTCAATATTGACCACCACGCCTTTTCGAAGTCCGATGGAGGGATGCGTTCCGATACCGACGACATTTATTTTATCCCCTGCCACTTCGCCGACTACGGCACATATTTTTGTCGTTCCGATATCGAGTCCGACAATAATGTTTTCATTTCCCTGCATCTTAAACCTCCTTGCGGCCTTTTTCGGCAGAATCTATTTTCGCAGGATTTACGACAATGCGATTCAAATTGTTAAGGTCAATGGATTCGAAGCGTGAAAAACCGCTATTCTTTTCCAGATAAAACAGAACATCTTTGAGCATTTTGTATTTGCTCGGATAATCATTGTATCCGATTTTTATCTCTTTAATATGATCAAGGGCATAAATGGTAAGGCCCATTTCGCGATCCACGTCGATTCTTTTGATTAACTCACAGGGAAGCACACTTTTGGATTGCTGTCCGAGCGCCAATATTTTCATAACGGCATTAAAAGGCATGCTTCTGGGCTCGCCTTTGATATTGATGTCTGAAAATTCAAGCCCGCTGATCACCGGCAAGTTGCACGGGTCTGATGCATCCATTTCTTTGAATATTTCGCCCTGAGTATTGATGATAAATTTTCGGCCAAGGTCGAGAATCGCAAGGGGATCTTGCTCCTTTATTCTGATTTGGATTCCGAAAGGAAGTTCTCTGGAAACTTCCGCATCCTCAATCCATGGTTGTGCGATCAATCGTTTTCTGACCTTTGTCAGATTGACCGAAAAAATATTAACACCTCCAAAGATCTTTGCCCGCTGCAAAACCTGTTTTTGTGTGAGCCGATGCGTACCGGCCACCAACAGGTCTTTGGCCTTGAAATAATCGCACTGGGTCAAAAAATCGTAGCTAAAAACAAAAAGCAGGCTGACAAGCAGCAGCGTGGCGCCGACAGCCGTCAGTTTTATCCCAAGGACCAGGTGTTTCAGTATTCTGTTGCGCTTTATGGCGGCACTGTTTTTGTAATAATTTCTTCGAACTTTTTTACGCACCAACAACCTTGACCTCTCTTTCCAGATGAACGTTGAACGTTTTGAATACAACCTCCTCCGTCAGATCAATCAGCGCCAGAAAGTCGGCGGCCGACGCCTTGCATCGGTTGAGAAAAAAGTTGGCATGTTTTGAGGAAATTTCCGCTCCGCCGACAGATTTTCCTTTTAAACCGGCCATCTCGATGAGTTGACCGGCGGTCGGCCCGGATGCGGGATTTTTAAAAAAACATCCGGCACTGGGCCAGCCGATGGGCTGTTTCCGATGGCGCTCTCTAATGATTTCCCTTGCCGCCTTATTCAGTTTTTCAGGATCCGAAGGGTAAAAACAAAAGCGACCGTTTAATACAATCGTCTGTTCCATATGACCATCCGTCAGTTTCGGATTCCACGAAAGCTTTCGATACCCAAAATCCAGCGATTTTCCTTCGATACGGCACGTATGCCCTGTAGGCAGAAGAACGTCTATGGACTTTAGCACATGTTCCATGGATCCATGGGAAGTCCCGGCATTCATTATAATGCCTCCGCCGACCGTCCCGGGAATACCAAGTGAAAAATTCATGCCTTTCAAGCCTCGTTTTAAAGCATAAGAACAGAGTGTCTTTAGATTTGTGCCTGCCATGGCCGCAACCAAAACCCCGCCCGTATCGGTATTGGTCTGTTCGATCGTCTTTAAACATTTTGTCAATACTACGACAATCCCGCGGATACCGCTGTCCTTAACCAGAAGATTAGTGCCCCTGCCGATGACCATATAAGGAACTCCTATCTCCCGGGCCCAGCTAATCAAGGACTGAAGATCCTCCACGCTTTCAGGCGCCGCAAAGATCTCAGCCGGTCCGCCGACCCGCAGGGATGTGTGTCTGGACATCGGCTCCTAAAAACTGACGCTGTTTTTAAAACGATTCTCAAGCCATCTGATCGAATCCGCGTCAAGCCCCATAACCGTCATGTCCCTTCACAACGTTACCAGCAGCATTTCACCGACTTTCCAAACATCTCCGGCACCCAGTGTCAGGAGAATATCATTCGCCCTTAAAATTTTTTTCAGATGCGAAACCGTCGCTTCCAGTCCATCCATATAAACGACGTCCTTATGCCCATGTCGCTGAATTTCCTTAAACAAGGCAACACTTTCCACACCTTCGATCTTTTCTTCTCCGGCGCCATAAATGGGCAGAACCACAAGAAGATCCGACTGGTAAAACGCCCGGGTAAATTCTTCAAACAATGCCCGGGTACGCGTATATCGATGGGGTTGAAAAACCACCGCTATCCGTTTATCCGGCCAGCATTCCCTTGCAGCTTCGAGCGTTGTTTTAATTTCCGTGGGATGATGGCCGTAATCGTCAACCACGATAACGCCCTTCTTTTCTCCTTTAATTTCCAGTCGCCGTTGAACCCCTTCCGCGGTTTGAAGCGCTGATTTTATCACATCAAAGGGAATATCAAGTTCAAAGCCCACAGCGATACTGGCCAGGGCGTTGTATACATTATGGATTCCCGGAAGATTCAAAGTGATCTCTCCTAAAGATGTTCCCAAATGATCCACTGTGAACCTGCTCTTTAATCCCTCAAAAACGACATCTTTTGCTTTAAAATCGGCCTGTGTGCTCATCCCGTAAGTTGTAAACCGTTTGTGAATTTTCGGAATCAGCGACTGGATCGGCTCATTATCCAAACAAAGCACCGCCAGACCATAAAACGGTATTTTCTCAATAAAGCTCAAAAAAACGTCCTTGATATGGTCCAAGTCCCGATAAAAGTCGAGATGCTCCCGATCAATGTTGGTAACCACGGCAATGGTCGGGGATATTTTTAAAAAAGAACCGTCGCTTTCATCGGCTTCGGCAACGATGAAATCCCCTTTCCCGAGAAGGGCATTGGAACCGATGCTTTTGAGTTTGCCGCCGATCACCATGGTAGGATCAAGGCCCCCCTTTCCCAATACAGATGCCACGATCGATGTTGTGGACGTTTTGCCATGAGCGCCGGCAATGGCCACGCTGTACTTTAACCGCATCAGTTCCGCCAGCATCTCCGCCCTTGGGATAACCGGGATTGACGCTCGGTGCGCCGCAGCGACCTCGGGATTTTCAGGACCGACCGCCGACGATACGACAACGACATCGGCATTTTGGATCTGCGATTCGGAATGGCCTTTGAATATGCTGCCGCCAAGGCTTTCCAGGCGCCGGGTAATGTCTGAAAGACTGAGGTCGGAGCCGGACACTTTATAGCCGAGATTGAGCAAAAGCTCGGCGATTCCGCTCATTCCGATGCCGCCGATTCCCACAAAGTGGATATGGTATTTTTTTAGAAACATATATTTAGTTCTTTTGGTTTTATTGAACTTTTTACGAAGTCGTCAAAATTAAATCATAACAATCATCAACGATCATCGCCGCCGCATCAATACGCCCAAGCGCTCTGCACCGGGCCCCCATCTGTTTTAATACTTCGGGATGTCGGGCATAATGATTGATTCGCTGTGCAAGGGCTTTGCCGCTGAGATCTTTTTCGTAAATCATTTCAGCGGCTCTCTCCTTTACCAAAGACTGTGCGTTCAACACCTGATGATTATCCGCCGCAAAAGGAAACGGAATAAAAACAGCTCCTTTGCCCAAGGCCGTAATTTCCGCTACAGTAGTGGCCCCTGCACGGCAGATGATCAGATCCGCATTTTGATATCGGCGATCCATGTCTTTGAAAAATGTCCGTGTATCGTTGGTCATGCCGCGTTTGTCGTATCCTTGTTTGACCTGTGTTTCATCTTGGGCGCCGGTCTGATGCACAAAAAACATCTTTTCTCTATTCTCTATATGTTCCAGCGCTTCCAAAATTGCCATATTTATGCGATGCGCCCCCTGACTGCCGCCCAGTATCAGAATCGAAAATTTTCCTTCTTTTTCAGACGATGCATTTCCGATATTTTTTTGCCCCTTAGCACATTGAATAATTTCTTTTCTTACCGGATTTCCGGTAAATCGTACTTTCTCAGCAGCCGCGCCGAATTTTGTTTCCGAAAACGAAACATATATTCGATCCGCAAATCTCGACAGCATCCGGTTGGTGATCCCCGGCAGCATATTCTGCTCGTGCAAAACGATCTTAATGCCCAAAAGCCATGCGCCGATGACCAGGGGCCCTGCGGAATAACCGCCCATGCCGATCACCAGATGCGGTTTAAAGGATTTAAGAATCAACACGGATTCTAATACCCCTATGGGTATTTTAAACATCGATACGAGCTGATTCCAAATCCCTCGGCCTTTGAGCCCTTCGGCGGTAATCCGTTTGTGGGCAAAACCGGTTTCCGATAAAATCGATACCTCAAAGGGCCTCCCGGTGCCCACAAACAAAACTTTGTTTTTAGGGCTTCTGGTCTGAAGCTCCTCGGCAACGGCAATTCCCGGAAAAAGATGGCCACCGGTTCCGCCGCCGGCAATGACAACCCGCAATTCATGTCTATCCGGCCCGGTACTCATTTCAATTACCGGTTTTGGGCACTTTTTTTGCCGCGCCGATGTTCATCAACACACCAATGGATGCCATGTTCATTAAAAGCGAGGTGCCGCCATAACTTAAAAACGGCAGTGTCAGCCCTTTGGTGGGCAAAAGTCCCAAAGCAACGCCCATGTTGACGCAAATCTGAAGACCCATTGCCGTTGTGAGCCCCACGGCCACAAATGATCCGAAGGCATCCTTGCTGTTTCTGGCAATGGATATGCCTCTCCACAGGATCACAGTATAAAGCCCTAAAATAATCAACACCCCTATAAGACCCAGTTCCTCTCCAATGACCGAAAAAATAAAATCGGTGTGGGGTTCGGGAAGATAGAACAGTTTCTGATACCCCTTTCCAATGCCGGCCCCCCATATCCCTCCCGTACCAAAGGCCAAGAGGGAATGAACCACCTGATAGCCTTTATCCCCGGAAAATTGCCACGGATTCATAAAAGACATTATACGCTCGATCCGATAGTCCGCACTCGCCATCATATAATAGACAGCGGGAATCACCATAACCATTGACCCCAAGAGATATGAAATGCGAACCCCGCCGACAAAAAGCATGATCCAGGTAATTGCCCCAAAAATAACCACGGAGCCGAAGTCGGGTTCCAGCATAATCAAAGCGGTAAACAGGCACAGAACCAGCACATGGGGTAAAAAGCCGACGGAAAACTCCTTGATTCGATCCATTTTCTGATTCATCGAATACGCCAGATAAATGACCAATGCGAATCGGGCGAACTCAGACGGCTGAAACGTAAAACCTGAGATGTGAAACCACCGTTTTGCCCCTCCCGCCGAATATCCGAATCCGGAAAAAAGGATGACAACAAGAAACACAAACGCCAAAATGAGCAACGGATATGTCAAAGAACGAAACATTCGATACGGGACATGACAACTGATAACCAGCACAACAATTCCCAACAGCGCAAAAATGGATTGCTTTTTTAGAAAATAATAGCTTGTACCAAACTTTTTCAAAGCCAGCGCCGAACTCGCGCTGTAAACCATAACGATACCGACGCCAACCAGAAACAGCACCGGAAACAATAGCGTAATATCGTATTGCATGGGCTGTCTAAAAATGGTTTGATGTTTTTGTGTGTCTTCAGCCATGCTGTACCATGTCCCGATTTTATCCTTCGCTGAGCGATATGTTTTGCGGCCTTGTGTTATGCGTTTCACGAACTAAATTTTCAACGGCTCTGCAGAATGCTTCTCCCCGCTTCGCATAATTTTCATACATGTCAAAACTGGAACAGCCGGGAGATAGGAGTACAAGATCTCCGGGCGTCGCCGAAAAATACGCCGAACGGACCGCGTCTTCCATTTCGGAAGCGACCTGTGCCCCCCCGGGGCACGCATCTTCAAGGGCCGATTTGATCGTGTTCCCTGCTTCACCCATAACGATCAGCTTTTTCGCATGTTGATGCACCGGATCCCGCAGGTGTTTATAGTCTCCGCCTTTGTCGCGTCCGCCCATGATAAGCACCACCGGTGTATCGAAAACTTCAAGCGCTCTGACCACTGCATTGATGTTTGTCCCCTTTGAATCATCGTAAAAATGAACTCCCTTGATGGTTTGGACAAATTCCAGACGATGGGAGAGCCCTTTGAAATCATTCAATGCGGACTGTATGCCTTCCAGCGTACCGCCGGCAGCCAGGGTCGCCAATGCCGCAGCCGCCGCATTTTCCATGTTGTGCCTTCCCAGGAGGCGAATCTTTGATAACTCGAGAAAGCCTTCAGGTTCTTCTTTGATAAAAAATTCGATTCCCGGCGTATGTTGGCCGTCACGCCGTTTGATGAGTGCATATTCGCGGTGTTTGCCGTCAACCTGGCCCTGATGATAAAAGGCAAGTTTTCGGGCCCTGATCGTTTTGCTGATTGAAGCAATATAGGGATCTGATCCGTTGATCACCGCGGTATCGCTGGCGGTCTGGTTTTTAAAAATACGTCCCTTGGACCTGACATAAGATTCAAAATTCAAATATCGGTCGAGATGATCCTCACTGATGTTCAAAAGCACACTGACCCGTGGTCTGAAAGTGTCGATGGTGTCGAGTTGAAAACTGCTGACTTCGGCGACAACAATGTCGGCCGTTTTTTCCTCTGCCGCATAATCGATCAAAGGGTTGCCGATATTTCCTCCCACGAAAACGTTAAACCCCGAGCTTTCCAGCATATTGCCCAGAAGCTGCGTAGTCGTTGTTTTCCCGTTGGTGCCGGTTACGGCAACGATCGGTTCCCGGATATATAGAGAAGCAAATTCGAACTCCCCCAGTATTGGAATGCCTTTTGCACCGGCCTGTTTTATGGGCAAAATAGTATGGGGAACCCCCGGACTTAAGATGATAAGTTCGGCTTTTTCAAAGGTTTCTATTCGATGTTGACCCAGTTCCGTTTTCACACCCATTCCCCGGATTTCCGGCAGATAAGCGGCCAATGCATCTTCTTTGGCAATATCGGTCACCGTCACCACGCCGCCTCTGTTTTTGGCAAAACGTGCGGCGGCCAGACCGGAGGCGCCGAGACCAACGATGAGTATATTTTTTTGATAAAGTTTCATATTTTCAATCAGGTGATGGGGCATAGGTCATAGGTTATGGGTTTACATTTTTAGTTTTGCCATTGTCATTTCCTAACCCATCACCCATCACACCTTTTTTACCTTAATTTCAAAGTACTCATGGCAATCAGAGCCAGCGCAATGGAGATGATCCAAAATCGAACAATAACTTTGGGTTCAGGCCATCCTTTGAGCTCAAAATGGTGGTGAAGGGGCGCCATTCGAAAAATTCTGCGTCCGTTGGTCATTTTAAAGAATCCGACCTGAAAAATCACAGACAGCGTTTCAATGACAAAAAGTCCGCCCACCAGGATCAGGAGTATCTCCTGTTTGGTAATAACCGCAACCGTACCGATGGCCGCACCCAGCGCAAGGGAACCCACGTCGCCCATAAAAATTTGAGCGGGATACGCATTGAACCACAAAAATCCCATCCCTGCACCGGCCATGGCACCGCAAAAAACAGCAACCTCCCCGCTTCCCGCCACATAATTGATCTGCAGGTAATTGGCGATTTTTACATGACCGGCAACATAGGCAAAAACCATATATGCAGCAGAAGCGTCAATTAGCGGCCCTATTGCGAGGCCATCCAGACCGTCGGTAATGTTAACCGCATTTGATGTTCCGATAATGACCAATGCAGCAAACAGAACATATCCCCACCCGAGATCAGGTGATACATTTTTAAAAAACGGTATGGTGATCCGGGTGGAAAAATCCGGGCTGATATAGACCGAAATCCCGGCAATGATGGCCAGAATCGCCTGAAGCAAAAATTTGTTTCGAACAGTCAATCCTTTGCTCTGCTTCTTAATCTGCATCAGATAGTCATCTATAAAACCGATCCCGCCAAACCCGATGGTCACCAGGAGTACAACCCAAACAAAATAGTCGGTCAGATTCGTCCACAGCAGCGTGGAAACGGTAATGGAAAAAAGGATCAGCGTTCCGCCCATGGTCGGTGTGCCGGCCTTTTTAAGATGTGTCTGCGGACCGTCGTCTCTGATAAACTGGCCGATCTGCATATAGCTCATTTTTCGAATCACCCAAGGGCCTAATAAAAAACAGATCAAAAAAGCCGTCAGACTGGCATAAATAGTCCGGAAAGTAATGTATCGGAATACATTAAAAACCGACAGCGTCTTATGAAGCGGATATAGTAAATGATACAGCATGTTTTAGTGTCCATGCATTTTCATCGGCTATTGTCCCATGCTAAGAGCCCTTCAACAATTATTTCCATGGCCATGCCTCTGGATCCTTTCACCAGAACCCAGTCGCCGAAACCCAGTCTTTGTGTAATTTCCTCCAGAATCTCTTCCCGGGTGCCTTTGAAGATATTTCCGGAATCCATCCGTCCTTCCAAAGCACCGGTCTCAATATCATCAGCATAACTGCCGGTCACATAAAGACCGGCGATATTCGTCCCGGCGGCAATGAATCCGATCTTGCGATGCATCAATGCCGAATGTTCTCCCAGTTCAAGCATGTCGCCGACAATCAGAAATCCTCTGTTTTTTCCCTTTAAGGCTGCGAGAGTCTCTATGGCGGCCTCCATTGAACCGGGGTTGGCATTGTACGTATCGTCGATGATATGGATCCCATTGTGGGTTTTATGTATATTCATCCTCCCGGGAACCGGTTCGAAGGTTTCAAGACCTTCTTTGATTTCATCGGAAACCAAACCCAGAAGATGCCCCACGGCAGCGGCGGCCAGCGCATTTGAAACCATAAACATTGCAGGCGTTTGAAGATAAACCCGGGTCGTTTCGTCCGGAAGCACCAGATTCAAAGAGATCCCCTCCCCTTCCTGCCGCAGGGATTCGGCTCTGATTGCTGCTCTTTGGGACATGCCAAAAAGCAACACCTTTATCGGTGAGGACGCTGCCAATCTCATCAACCTCGGATCATCTGCATTCAAAACCGCCGTACCGTCCGGCTTGATCTTTGCCAAAAGTTCGCCCTTGGCCTTCATGACCGCATCCACGGAGCCCAGCCCTTCAAGGTGGGCGGGACCGATATTTGTAATCACCCCGACATCCGGCAGACAGATCTCAGCCAGCCGTTCGATTTCTCCCGGCCGATTCATACCCAGCTCCACCACAGCCCACCGATGTTCTCTTTTCAGGCCAAGAAGCGTCAGGGGAAGCCCAATCTCATTGTTGAGATTCCCCTGGGTCGATAATGTGCAAAACCGACGGGAAACCACGGCCGACGTCATTTTTCGGGTACTGGTCTTCCCGTTCGATCCGGTGACGGCAACGACGGAAATCAATGTGCGTCTCCGGTTAAATGCCGCCAGATCGCCCAATGCTTTAACGGTGTCATCGACGGTAATACAAACGATACCCGCATTCGACAATTCGGATACGGGAAGCATATCGGTTTTTCTTTTATCAATGACAATTCCGACGATGCCTTTTTCGATAACACCGCCGATAAAACTGTGACCATCGTGCTTTTCTCCTTGAATGGCGATAAAGAGATTCTCTTCAGATATCTTGCGTGAATCGATGGAGACCCCGGTGAACATGCGGTTCAAACTTCCGCAAAACAGTTTTCCCCCGGTGGCTTCAAGGATTTCAGCGGTCCGCCATGGAATCAGGCTTTGGTTTGCAGCTTTTGGATTGTCGGATATGATCTGTAAATTGGATCTCTTTCGGTATTGTTTGCTGTGGATGTCCAACGCCGAGAGTGCATTCTCAGCCTCTTCTTTGTCGTCAAAGGCAATAGATTCACTGCCGATGATTTGATAGGGTTCGTTTCCCTTGCCGGCAATCAGTATGGCATCATTTTCCTTGGAAGCCTTGACGGCAAGGAAGATGGCCTTTTTACGATCCGGCTCGATCACATATCCTTTTGAAAAATCTTTGTTAAGATTCGACGGCGTAATTTGGCAAGACATCGATTCCTTTATTCCTTCTGTGATCTGATCGATGATCGCGATCGGCAATTCGTTTCTCGGGTTATCCGACGTAATCACCACAAGATCGGAAAGCCTTCCGGCGATCTCGCCCATTTGGGGCCGTTTTGTCTTGTCTCGATTGCCGCCGCAGCCGAATACGCAGATGAGGCGGCCCGGAGCCGACGCTCGCAACGAAGAGAGCACATTTTCAAGCGCGTCCGGGGTATGGGCGTAATCAATGTATACAAACCGCCCGTGATCATTCGGGACGGACTCCAGACGCCCTGGAACGGCATCAACCGACTCAACGGCGTCCTTAATGGTATTCACCGAAATACCCAAAGCAATGCCCGCACCGGCGGCACAGAGAATATTCTCCAGATTATGTTTCCCCACGAGATGCGAAGTAAACTCAAACTCGCCGTCAGGGGTAATAATTTTTCCGACAATACCGTTCAAATCGTGACTGAAACGAACCGGACGGATATTGTTGTCGTCTGAAAAACCCGCAGAGAACACATACGCCCCGTTAGAGCGGGATCTCAACATCCGGATGAGTTCCTTTCCTTTTTCGTCATTATCATTGATAACGGCCAGGACCCGATCATGGATTGCTTTAAAATCCATAATCTCGGTAAAAAGCCGTTTTTTACAAGACCAGTAGGCATCCATTGTCTGGTGATAATCCAGATGATCCTGGGTCAGATTGGTAAATATCGCGAGATCGAATTTTAAGTGATGAACCCTGAAGAGATCAATGGCATGAGACGAAACCTCCATGACCACGTGAGTCACCTCGTTATCCAGCATTTCGGCCAGGATTTTTTGAAGTTCGAAAGACTCCGGAGTCGTCATGGGGTTTTGAAAGATCTTGCCGGCATACCTGTAATTTAATGTTCCGATGACGCCGGCACTAAATCCTGCTTTGCAGAGAATGCGTTCAGTCAAAAATGCAGTAGTGGTTTTTCCGTTGGTACCGGTGATCCCGATGAGAAATAACCTTTCCGACGGATCGTCGAAAAATCTGGCAGAGACGGCTGCCAGGGCCTTTCGAGTATTTTCGACCTCGATAATTATGGACTCATTTTTGACGGGCTTCTGGACAATAATGGCGGATGCTCCCCTTTTAAGCGCCTCATCGATAAAGTCATGGCCGTCAGCAACAAGCCCCTTAATGGCCACAAAGAGCCCGCCGGGTTGAACTTCCTGCGCCCTGTAATGGATGGAGCCTATCTCCGGATCCGGAGTAAGCCGAAATCCATCATCCGGATCAAGATGTTCGGTGCTTTTATTTTTCGGAATATGACCGCACAATACCGTGTCTATGCCGTAGCATGCTACGGGATTGACGGTTTTTACGACATCTGAAAGCCGCATCCTTGTGCCTACCTCCTGAATGAGATCATCACTTTGTCGGTCGGTCTTTTTGGCGCGATATTCATATAGTCCAATGTCTTCTGGGCAATCATCTTAAATGTCGGCGCAGCGACAATACTTCCGTAATGTTCTTTTTGAGGTTCATCAACGACCACCAGAACGGTAATTTTCGGAAATTCCACTGGAGCAAAACCAACAAAAGACGCAACATATTTTTTATTAGAATATCTTCCGTCTTCTTCGATCTTTTGTGCGGTGCCGGTTTTTCCGCAGACGGAATATCCATCAAGGGCGGCATTGACGCCGGTCCCCCCTTCGGTAATGACCGTCCGCATGATTCTCGTTATTGTCCCGGCGGTTTTTTCCGAAACTGCCCTTCTGACTTTTTTGGGGCCGAAACTTTTGACCAGCCGTCCGTTATGATCGGTAATCGCCTGAACCACATAAGGCCTCATGAGAATCCCCTTATTGGCGACTGCGGATATTGCGGTGATGAGTTGCAAGGCAGAGACTGAAACTCCCTGTCCGAAAGATATGGTTCCGGCATCGACCTTTGTCCATCGTTGATACGAAGACAGGCTTCCGGCGGTTTCACCGGGGCAGTCGATTCCGGTTTTTTCTCCGAATCCGAAATTCCGCAATGTTTTGGACAGATATTGCGAACCGGTAACAGCGCTGAATTTGACGGCGCCGATATTGCTCGAATATTTGATAATCTGCTGTAAGGAAAGCCATCCGTGTTCATGGCTGTCGTGAATGACGTGATTCCCCATTTTGTAAGCGCCGTTTTCACAATAAAAAATACTACTAGGCGAGCAATTGCCGGATTCTATCGCCGCCGCCGCACTGAAAATTTTCAGGGTCGAACCCGGCTCAAATGGATCGGTGATAATTCTGTTCCTCCACAACTTCCGGTCGAATCCGTTTAATGCATTGGGATTAAACAAAGGAACATGCGCCATCGCCAGCAGGGCACCGGTCTTAGGGTTCATGACAACGGCCATTCCGGATCTTGCCGAAAATTTGTCTACGGCTTCCGATAGTGCTTTTTCCGCGATATATTGGATCGTGCTGTCAATGGTAAGGACAAGGTTTTTGCCGCTGAAGGCCGAATCTGCCTTGTTTTCGGCTTCAAATCCTCTCCCGTGCGCATCCCTTAACACCGTGTATTCAAACTTCGAACCGCTAAGCTCATCGTCATAATAGAATTCCAGGCCTTCCAGGCCATGATCGTCAATATCGGTAAATCCGATAAGCTGGGCGGCAAGCGTTCTGTTTGGATAAAAACGTTTATGTTCGAGTATAAAGTCAAGACCTTTGATATCAAACTTTTTAGCGGCCTCCACTTGTTTTGGTGTTACTTTTCGTTTGATCCAAACAAATTTTTTATTGGAATATAATTTTTTAGCCAGAACCTTTCGATTTATTTTTAAGACTTTTGAAAGCGATCTTGCTGCTTTTTTTGGATTTTTTATTTGCTTCGGATGGACCGCAATGGAGTCAATATCGATACTGACAGCCATTTCCCTTAGATTCCTGTCGAAAATGGTTCCGCGTTTTCCCGCAGACTTGTAGGACACTTCGTATTGATCAGCGGCTTTTTGAGACAACCAGGAACACCGGAAGACCTGAAGGTACATGGCCTTAACCCCAATGGCGGCAAAAAAGAGAGTAAAAAAACCTCCAATGATCATCACGCGTAATTTTATCTGTTTCATATCACACCATAATCATGGAAGAACAATTGTTTGATCCTTTGTCGGCGCTACCAGGCCGAGTTGATCTTTCGCAATTTTTGCGATCCGCTCAGGGCATTTTAAACTCGCCAATTCAATCTTTAGGTTATTTTGCACAGCGATCAGTTCTTGCTGTTTCCGGGTCTCTTTTGATATCTCATATCCTACCCCGATGCAGTTGACCCGGCACCAGGTATAAAGGAAGAGTTCTGAGATAAATACGACCATCAAATCGATCCAAATTCCCGTTGTTTTGGCATCACCTTTTTTATTGCGTGTTTTTCGAGCCATTATATCTTCTCTGCAGCTCTAAGTTTCGCGCTTCTCGCCATGGGGTTTCTTTCAACCTCATCCTTTGAAGGGCGAACGACCTTTTTCGTCAGCAAACGGAACGTCGATTTTCGACCGCAGACGCACTCCGGAAAATCAGATGGGCAGACACATCCTTTCTCAAGCATTTTTAATCGATGTTTTACAATCCGATCTTCAAGGGAATGAAAAGATAAAATACAAAGGCGCGCTTTGGGATTTAGGAGATCTGCAACATTTTCCATGAATACTTCGAGCATTTCCAACTCCTTGTTGACGGCAATTCTCAGTGCCATGAAAATCCGTGTTGCCGGATGAATTTTTCGATGAAACGATGAAGACTTTCCGACGGCGCCGCATACGATCTCAGCCAGTTGTCTGCTGGATCTTATGGCTTCCCGTTTTCTTGTCCGTACGATCTTTTTGGCGATTTGTCCCGCCCGGCGCTCTTCCCCGTATTCTTGAAAAATTTTCTTAAGATCTCTTTCATCCGTCCTGTTGATCAAATCTTCAGCCGTTGTTTTCGACGAGGTGTTCATTCGCATGTCAAGGGGCTCATCTCTTTGAAAACTGAAGCCTCGTCCGCTGGATTCGATTTGATGAAGTGAAAGTCCTAAATCAAGAAGAATACCGTCCACCGCGTCTATTTTAAGCTGCCGTAAAAACTCGCTAAGATATATAAAATTCCCGTGAAAGAGGTGAACGGTCAAATTAAGCGACTTTAAAACATCTTCTGCGTTTTTGATGGCATCGATATCTTGATCAATGCCGATGAAAATGCCGCCAGGAGTAATTTTTCGACAAATGGCGCCGGCATGCCCCGAGCCTCCCAGCGTACCGTCAACATAAACTTTGCCGGGCCTGCAATTGAGATAATGGAGTATTTCGGAAATCATTACCGGTGTATGTTTAAACGGCATATAATCAGAGACCTAACTTCGCAATTTCGTTTCTCACGTCCTCCTTTTTCATGTCTTTTTCCAGATCCATATTTTCCTTTTCCCAATTCTCTCGTGACCAGATTTCAAAATGATCGAGGACGCCGACCATTACAATTTCCCTGTCGAATCCCGCATATTCTCTTAAATTCAACGGAATTAAAATACGATCCTGTTTATCACAGGTACAGTCAAAAGAACCGCCGATAAAAACCCTTCTGAATCGCCGCATGCTTTCACTTTTTTCCGCCAGCGACAAAATACGGTTTTCTATTTTACGCCACTCATCATAGGTGTAAGCCATAAGCCCACCGTCCATTCTGGAGAGCATTACACCATATGATCCGTTTGCCTTTATGACGTCACGGAATCTGGAAGGAATGATAATCCGTCCCTTTGCATCGATGGTATGAAATGAGCTTCCTCGAAACATATATCTCCCCAAACATCCACTTTGAACCACCTTTTCGCTTAAAAGTACATTTTTAAATAAATGTCAAGAAAAAATAAATGAATGTGTAATATTTTTTTATAATAATTCAATAATGTTAAAAAGAATAAAATAACTACAACGGATGGTGGTGTAAAGTGGAGGTATTTATGGATATTGTGTTATTTGTATCTTCCAGAATGGCTGAAAAATGTTTTCAAAATCGTTTTATTGTTCTGCAACCGATTATCATAATTGAACCGTTTTGAATTATTTTGAATTCTATTTTTTAGCGATGCGGTTAACCTTGAGAAGATGCGTTTCGGATTGTCGTTAGGCTGAACACTTCAAAACCCGTATGAAAGTTTGACATGTTGACCCGGCCTAATATAAAATAACTTGAACTTAAGTGTCGCATTGTCAATTTCTGTAGCAGGCCGGGAGAATTTAACAATTGGTTGTTCCCGGTTTCCCGTTCAACGTTCAAGGTTGTAAATGGGGCTCGGATGCAGTTTACGTTGAGATGTTGGCACGGCTAAACCGCGAACCCGGAACCTTTTCCTGAATGTTTTTTTAATAAGGGGATATTATGAAAATTCGGTGTGTCATTGTGGATGATGAGCCGCCGGCTGTTGACGAACTTAAATATATTCTTACCCGCATCGAGGATGTCGAGGTTGTGGCAACCGCCGGTTCAGCTTTAGAGGGCATTGCTGCGATCGAAGGGCTGAAGCCGAATGTGATCTTTCTTGATATTCACATGCCTCGGCACAGCGGATTTTATGTCGCAGAAAAAGTTTCAC
>JARRRC010000003.1:2416-21658 GCA_037381105.1 Desulfobacterales bacterium | reverse complement strand
TTTGTGACCTCCGGTGTGTATACGGTGTTTGGGTATCATATGCCTCTGGAGGGGGCTCCGGTATTAAAAGATTACCTCTACAAGGAACTGGAAAAAGTATACGGCGGCATGTGGGACTGCGAACCGGATCCGATTAAGCACGCGCATAAAATGATTGCCCATATCGACAAAAAGCGCAAGGCCCTCGGCATAGACAAGGCCAGGGAAAGAGTTCTCATGGACATGGCGGATCGTCAGGCCCTTGAAGGATAAAAACAATGCGCGATGCAACTATAAGTAAGTTTAATGATACAGGATTTATTTAGAGATTTGGAATAAATCCTCAACGAAGGAGGAACATATGTCAAAGCTAGTCGCATTTGCTGCCATTCAAGGCGGCTATAATGTTGTTTCAGAAGTTGAAGGGCATTTAAGAAACGCCCTTGCAGCTTATAATGCAGATACCAAGGTGGAATTCCCCAACACCGGCTACTATCTGCCGGTCATCTATTCACTCCTTGGGCACAAAGTTGAAACCCTGGAAGACTTACAAAAACCGATGAAGTTTGCCCGCGGGCTGCTTCCGCCCCATATCAAGCGGGTCAACCATCTGCCCTATCTGGGTCCTCTTCTGGATGCCGGCATGGCGGCGATCCTTGCGTATGAAATTCGGGAAGGAATCCGAAGTGTTACGGATCCTGATTTTTACTATCCCCAAGAAGATCCGGATATCGAAGCCGGCAAAATCTGGCTGGGTCCGGCAGATGACGTTATCTTGAGAAAAAGAGGGGTGGAGTTTGTGGACGGCACGGCACCCGGTTTTGCGGCCATTGTCGGTGCATGTCCCACCCCTGAGATCGCCAAGATGATCGTCGAAGATTACCAGTTGAAGAATCTTTATATTTTCTGCGCTTCAGGCCACAACGGAACATCGGTCATCGATCAGCTGATGGAAGCCGGTGTTCAGATCGGATGGAGCACTCGAATCGTACCGTTCGGGCCCGACATTTCCTCTGCCGTATTTGCATTGGGGTTTGCCAACCGTGCGGCCATGGCATTCGGGGGTGTTCAGCCCGGAGACTACAAGAAAATTCTTTTGTATAACAAAAACAGAATTTTCGCCTTTGTCAACGCCTTTGGTGAAATTGGAACCCGCTGGGCGTGTGCGGCGGCCGGCTGCGTCAACTGGGGTTTTCCGACCCTGGCCGATACGGATGTTCCGGAAATTTTGCCCACCGGTATCTGTACCTACGAGCATGTGGTGCCCAATGTGCCCCATGATGAAATCTGCCAGAGATCGGTGGAAGTCCGCGGACTCAAGGTCCATGTCACCGAAATCGATATCCCGTTGTCTTTTGGTCCGGCATTCGAGGGCGAACGGGTCAGAGGAAAAGACCTGTACGCCCAGTGCGGCGGCGGTAAAACCCAATGCACAGAACTGGTTAAAATGGCGGATATGAAAGCGATCGACGACGGCAAGGTGGACATCATCGGGCCTGATATTACCGAACTCAAAGAAGGGGAAACCTTTCCGCTGGGTATCTATATTCAGGTTGCCGGTCGGGAGATGCAGGAAGATTTCGAACCGATTCTGGAGCGCCAGATCCATCACCTGATCAACTATATCCAGGGGATCATGCATATCGGGCAGCGGGATATTTCGTGGATCCGCGTAAGCAAGGCGGCCATGGAAAAAGGTTTCAGCCTGCGGCATATCGGCGTTGTTCTGCATGCCAAGTTCCACCAGGATTTTGAAAAAATTCTGGATAAGGTAGAGATCACCCTATACACCAAAAAAGAGGATGTGGATAAGCTGACCAAAAGGGCCAGGGCAGAATACAAACACAGGGACGAACGGGTGGAAAACATGACGGACGAAGCAGAGGAAATTTACTACTCGTGTACGCTCTGCCAGTCTTTTGCACCTAACCATGTCTGTACGGTGAGTCCCGAACGAACCGGTCTTTGCGGCGCTTACAACTGGATGGACTGCAAAGCATCCTTTGAGATCAATCCGACAGGCCCCAACCAGCCCATCGAAAAAGGAGAATGCCTCGATCCGGTTCTGGGTCAGTGGAAGGGCGTCAATGATTTCGTGACAAAAGCGTCACGGGGCAACATTACCCATTACAACTTTTACTCCCTGGTGCATGACCCCATGACCACCTGCGGTTGCTGCGAATGTATTGCGGCCATGCTGCCGTCCTGTAACGGCGTTATGACAGTAGGACGGGATTACATGGGAGAAACGCCCTGCGGCATGAAATTTACCACACTGGCCGGTGTGATGGGTGGCGGACAATCTTCGCCGGGATTCGTGGGCCATTCCAAGTTCAATATCACCCAGCGCAAGTTCATCACCGGCGACGGCGGCCTGTTGCGGGTGGTCTGGATGCCCAAGGTCCTAAAAGAAGAGATCAAGGAACGTCTATTAAAACGCGGTGAAGAGCTGGGCGTTCCGGATCTGTATGACAAGATTGCCGACGAGACCGTAGGCACCACGGAAGAGGAGATTTTGCCCTTTCTCGAAAAAGTCGGACATCCGGCCCTTTCGATGGATCCGCTGATTGGATAATCCGGGCACTTCAAAGGTTTAAGGAGCGTCCGTATGACGCTCCTTAAACCTTGCGCATTGAATTTCAAACTTGAAACTTGATCCATTAGAATAAGGAGATAAAAATGGCATTAACCGGTATTCAGATTTTCAAACTACTGCCGAAAACCAACTGTAAAGAGTGCGGGGTTCCCACATGTCTTGCTTTTGCCATGAACCTGGCATCCGGCAAGGCGGAACTCGATGCCTGCCCGTATGTATCCGACGAAGCAAGGGAGCAGCTTGCCGAGGCGTCGGCACCACCGATCCGGCCGGTGGCACTGGGACAAGGTGTTCGAAAGACCAAAGCCGGGGGTGAGACCGTTCTGTATCGTCATGAAAAAACCTTTTACAGCCCGACGCCGATCGGCGCGATGGTGGGGTCCGATATCGCCGCGTCTGATCTCGAAGCCAAACTCAAGACATGGAATGCCTTCCAGTTTGAACGGGTCGGTTTTAATTTAAGACCCGAGCTCGTGGCATTAAAGGACGCCAACGGCGATAAAGATGCCTTTGCAGCGGCGGCAAAAACCATTGGCGAAACATCGGAATTTAATCTGGTTTTAATGTCCGAAGACGCGGATGTTATGGCTGCCGGCATCGAGGCCTGCAAATTCAAACGTCCGTTGATTTATGCTGCTACGGAAGGCAATGTCGATGCCTTTGGCGCTCTGGCCAAGGACAATGATTTGCCCCTGGCGGTCAAGGCCGATTCTGTCGAAGCCCTTGTTCCGCTGACCACTAAATTGACGGAAATGGGCCTCAAAGATCTGGTCGTCGATCCGGGTTCCAGAGAGATCAAGCAGGCGTTCCAGGACCAGGTGGTCATTCGCAGAGAAGCGCTCAAGTCTTTAAACCGGGCGCTCGGCTTTCCGACCATTACCTTTCCCTGTGAAATGGCTTCGAACATTGACATGGAAACGCTCATTGCCGCCATGTTTATTGCAAAGTACGGTGGCATCACCATTCTGTCCGATTTTAAAGGTGGCAGCCTTTTTTCCCTTCTGGTTGAACGATTGAATATTTTTACCGATCCGCAACGGCCCATGACCGTAACAGAGGGTATTTATGAAATCGGCAACCCGGATGAAAATTCCCCGGTGCTGGTCACTACCAATTTCGCATTGACTTATTTTATTGTATCCGGTGAAATTGAAGGAAGCAAGGTGCCGTCATGGTTGCTGATCAAGGATTCCGAAGGTCTGTCTGTTTTGACGGCCTGGGCGGCCGGAAAATTTTCCGGGGACGACGTGGGGATGTTTATTAAGAAATGCGGCATTGCGGATAAGGTTAAAAACAAGGAAGTCATTATTCCCGGTTATGCAGCCGCCATCGTAGGGGATATGGAAGAAGAATTGCCGGATTGGACCATCACCGTGGGTCCGAGGGAAGCGGCCCACATTCCGGCGTTTCTTAAATCCAAATAACGGCCTTAAAAAACTTGTCGTAGAACAGGTTTCATAGTAGTCATCTTAGAAGTTAAGACATTTTAATTCACTTGGCATGAGTCCTCGATGTTTGTTGGGTGGGTGCCCAACGGCTGTAATGGATTTATTTTCAGTTGACAAACGACGAGTGACAAATAAGATCGTGCGGTGGGGTCATGCCCCGAGAAAACATCAGGCGGTTGCCGATAGAGAAGGGAGGTTATATGTTACTAATAGGTGAAAGTTTGAACGTCATTTCAAGAAAGATCGGCAAGGCATTCAAGGAGCGTGATCCCAAGCCGATCCAGGAGGAAGCCCTTTTTCAAAAGGAAAAGGGAATGGATGTTATTGACATCAATCTCGGTCCGGCCAAAAAAGACGGACATGAATTGATGCCGTGGGTGGTTGAGGTGGTCCAGGAGGTGGTTGACGATATACCGCTGGCCCTCGATACATCCAATATTGACGCGATTGCAGCGGCCCTTAAGGTCTGCAAACTGACGCCCATTATCAATTCCATCATGTGCCGCCCGGAACGTTACGAAAAAATGATTCCGTTGGCCGCTGAATACAATGCCGAATTTGTTGCGCTCATGTGGGGGCCCGAAGGACTGCCGAGGGATGAGAATGAACGTGCGGCGTTATGTGTAGAGCTTCTGTACGCTGCCAATGAAGCCGGAATCCCCAATGAAAAAATCTGGGTGGACGGTATTGTCACACCGGTGAACATCCAGCAGCCCCAGGCCATCAGCCTGATGGAATTTACCGGAATGATTCAAGACATTGCGCCCGGTGCCAGAACCACCTGCGGTCTGTCCAATATCTCCAATGGACCGCCGGACAATTTGAGGCCGATTTTGAACCAGACATTTATGGTAATGCTCCAAAAATTCGGCATGGAATCGGTCATTGCCGACCCTCTGGACGACCAGTTGATCGCCATTGCCAGGGGCGAACGCCAGGATATCGTGGATCTGATTTACGGCATCATGGACGGCAAGGCCCCGGATATGGCCGGTCTTTCAAAGGAGATGCAGGATTATGCAAAAACCACCAATGTTATCCTTGGAAAGTCTCTTTACTCGGATTCATGGTTGGATCTCTAATTATTGATATTTAAAACTGATCGATTGTCAAAAGCCTCTCCATGTGGAGGGGCTTTTTTTATTGTGTACTGATGATTGTCGCTTTTCGCATGTCGATTGAAATACACTTGAAAATAGCGGCGGTGTCTGATATTTTTACATTCGAAGTTTGAAGACATATTCATTCATCGATCGCCAATCACCAATCATCCATCGAACGGAGATTTTATGGTACAATCAAAAGCCCTTGAAGTGAATATCGCAAGCTATTATGTGGATGTCACCATTGACGAGAAATATGCAGTTTTACAGGAAGTGATGTCCAAATATTACGGTATCATGGAGGGGCTGAACACTTTCCTTAAAGAGTTGTCGCATCCTTACCGGAACTGGCAGTTTATTGTTCAGGAAGCCAGGGTTTACTCTCTCGATTATTTTCATCTTCTCAAAAGCCATCCCAAAGGACCGGAAGCAGCAAAGCTGTTTGTTGATATTTTCACCCTGGCGATCGATTCGGAAACCGGCATCGATGTGAGCGTGGAAGCCGTTGACAACTTTCTGCTTTTTATTCAAAAGGTCATCAAAGAATCTGAAAGCGACTTCAATAGATTCAAGCGGGTCGTTGATGATTCATTTGATCGTATCGGGGATTATGAGGGGGATGATTTCTTTTTATTTGTCAAAAGCTTCTATCAGATACGGAAATTGGCTCAGTCGCTTTTAAAGTATTCAACTGAAAATACTGAAGACTGTGAACCTATCAATCGACTTCTTATAAAATATTATGATCATATATATGATTATTGGCTGAATGAAAAGGATCCTTGGGAATGGTTTAAAGAAGAGGCGGATAAGATTGACAAACCGGAGAAATTAAGGCGTTTTTTTAAAAATATTTCCCACGAACAGGTCAATCAGTATAAGGTTGGGCTTAAAAAGATAGCATCCTCTAAAGCCATGGCATCGGAAGATACTCTGAAAACATTGGTTGAACTTCCCGATTACAATCAATTTGTTGAATCGTATCGTAAACTTCCTCAAACCCTTCTGGATGAAAGTCCTAATATCCATCTGGGTAATCAATGGAAGCTTATTTTCCTTTTCCATATTATGAATATTTCCGGTTTGTCGCAGATCCATGAGGAAACGTTAAGAGACATCAACAGAACTCTAAGCTGGCTCATCGCCCATGAAAGCAATCTGAATATCGGAAACTTGATTCATAAAACCTTTTCCATCCTAAAGGCACAAACCCGAGAATATCCGGCAACGACGCTGAACTGTATTCTCAATATGGGAAAAGGGGTATACAAGACCGATGACAGCGATCTTGTAAAATTTTTTATCGAATATGTGATTGATTTGGGATTTCAATCCCCGGGTATCAGCGGCGTCGGCAATGACTGGCAAATAAAAGTCAACCCTGCCCACATCCTAAATATCCGAACTTGGCTTGAGTTGATTGAACTTAATCCCATGTGGTCGACCCGGCTTCTTTCATGTATGATTATCCATTTGTCAATATGTGGTGTATTTATTAAAGATATAGATCTTTTTCCACGGGATGTCACCCAACTGCTCAACAGCCGTATAGGATCGGTATATAACTTGGTCAAACAGCTTTGCAGGCTTTTTCCGGTCTATTTTAATGATATTGGCGCAGAAGGAAAACTTCGGGATATATCTACAAAAATTGATGAAATAATAGGCAGAAGGGATTTATTAATTCATTTTTTAAGGAAGCAGAGCCATGTGGAGAGCAGCAATCGAATTATCGATTTGATGAAAGCCATCTTTAAGTTCTGGGAAACAAAAGAAAAAGGAATTCTGGAAGCCTTTGTTCCGCCCAATATTTACAAGGAAATCAATACCCAAGGACCATACATCGACGGTGTTCATAAAGTCATAACACGTTTTAAAGAAAAAGGAATATTTTTGCCGGACGGTCTTATCACACTTCAAGATGATGAGATAAGGTCAATTGCCAAAGGGATTGCCGGCGTATCGGAGCAAGATTCGGAGAGGGTCGAACTTGCGGTCGCCTTATATAAACTCTTGGATCAGAAATACAATCTCAATTTTATCGAAATGGATAATTATCTTGCTCAACTCCAAGCCGAAGCTTTCCCGGATTTAAGCAAGCTGCATGATGGTTTAAAAGAGTCTGATTTAAACAGAAAAATATACAAACTCCTCGACTATCTGGAAGAACTAAAAGAAATAATATTATCTGAACAGACCTATGAAATCGAAGAGGATATTTATAAAAAAAGACATATTACCATAGACATCCCCTCCATGTACGGGAGTTATCGTGAAAGGAAGTTTGATTCTCTCGGGCTCGCATTTCGAATAAAATCGCTGGTCAATGTCCTTTTTGAAGAACTGGTGGATACTACCGATCTCAGTCTAATAACAAAAGCGACTTTTTATCAAATATACAGCCGTTTAAGTTTGTTTTACAAAGCTTTGCAGCTTGATGGAATCCCCTCTGTGGAAATTGAGCGACAGCTGGACATGCTGGCCCAATCGCTTGAAGCGAGAGAAATTACATTTACACAGTATCTTGACATTTTTAAAGGCTTTGCTCTGGCTGTAAGGAATATCATCAACGACTATTTTAACAATATTCATGGTGAAAATCTAAACCAGATTCTATCTCAGATACCCATGGAGGAGATTCTGCCGAAATACCTTCCATTGAGTGACACGATCGATCATGAAAAGCTGAAACACAGGGTGTCAGAAATCTTTTTCCGGGATCGAATCGCTTTTTCTTTGGGTCTTCAGCAGCTCGATCTGTTTTTAAGCCGAATTCTAAATACCCTCTTTCAGCAGGCCAATAAACTTCCTGAGGATAAACTGCATCATCTGCTTCTTTATGATCCTAAAAGGACGATGACATCCCTGGATAAAATTCCCAGGTTGGTTTCCGGTATTATTCATCTGGGAAGTAAAGGACTGAATCTTGTTAAGCTGAAAAATTTCGGAATGCCGGTTCCTCCTGGGTTTATTATTACGACGGAGGCGTTTCGATGCAGAGAGATCATCGATAGTTATCCACCGGCCAAACAAAATTTCAAGGATCAAATTTTGCGGCATATATCCGAAATCGAAGAGAAAAGCGGCAAAACCTTTGGTGACCCCAAAAATCCCTTGCTCTTATCCGTGAGAAGCGGGTCTGCCATTTCACAACCCGGAATGATGGATACGTTTCTTAATGTTGGGATGAACGAGGAAATTGCAACAGGAATTGAAGAAAGTACCGGCAATTCGTGGTTTGCTTGGGATAGCTATCGCCGGTTTCTGCAATGTTACGGCATGGCTTCAGGGCTTGAAAGGGATGATTTTGACGCGATTATCAGTGAATTGAAACGAAGGTCCGGGGTTCAGTTTAAAAGGGAGCTTACCGGTTTGCAGATGAGAAAAGTGGCCATGACTTACAAAAGTATGATCATCAACTCAGGGATAGATGTTATCGATGATCCCTTTGAACAGCTTTATTTTACAATTAAAAAGGTCTTTAGCTCCTGGGAAGGGCCCAAAGCGAAAACGTATCGTAAGATTATGGGGATATCCGATGACTGGGGTACAGCCGCCACTATACAAGAAATGGTTTTTGGAAACGTTTCCCAAGAATCCGGAACCGGCGTGTTTTTTACACATAATCCGAGATGGTCAGAGGACAGCCTGAGGCTGTGGGGGGATTTCACCATCGGAAATCAGGGCGAAGATGTTGCTTCGGGCCTGGTAAATACATTGCCAATCTCGATTATACAGCAGGATATTGAGATGCGAGAAACAGACATCACCCTTGAAAGTCATTTCCCCGAAATTTATAAGGCATTAAAAGATTTGGCGAACGAATTGATCTACACAAGGGGATGGGGACCTCAGGAAATGGAATTTACTTTTGAAAGTCCTCGCGCCGAAGATCTTTACCTGATGCAAAGTCGGGACATGACCATCCGTGAAAGAAAGAAGGTTTTAACGTTTGACCTTGATGATATTACGAAAGATAAATTACTGGGGCATGGTGTCGGCGTTAGCGGCGGAGCCATGAGCGGACGGATCGTTTTTGATCTAAAAGAGATCGATACATGGAAAAGCAAGGAGCCCGGAACGTCTTTGATTCTTGTACGAGGAGATACCGTGCCCGATGACATTAGGGAGATCTATGCAGCGGATGGCCTTTTAACGGCCCGTGGCGGGGTAACGTCTCATGCCGCTGTTGTGGCTTACCGCTTGGGAAAAACCTGTATTGTGGGATGTGGCAATCTTATATGTAACGAAAAGGAAAAGGTCTGTCGATTTGACAACCTGGAGTTCAAATCCGGAGACTATTTAAGTATTGATGGCAGGGAAGGATCGGTTTATCAAGCATTAATAAGGGTTAAAGAATCCTAAATGATTATCAATCGTAATGAAAAAGTTGGTATGGATCAAAGGGGGGGATTGACATGGTCATTGAAGAACGTAATGGGTTGAAGCTTGGTATCAATGGGTTTGGTAGAATCGGAAAGCTTACCCTCTGGCACCATGTGGGACGAAAATATTTCAGCGAAATTGTCGTGAATATCGGTCGTGCGGTGGGCACATCCCTTGAAGACATTGCCCATTATACACAGCGGGATTCAACCTATGGATTACTTCATGGGTTTTTATACGGCCAGAATGCGAATTCTTTGATCCGCAATTTGAATGAGCAAACCGGTACGATGGACATTGATAATGTTAAGGTTCGTTTTTTGAGGTCGGCCAGAAATCCGGCGGAATTGAACTGGAGAGAGCATGGCGTGAAACTGGTTGTCGATACAACGGGAAAATTTCTCGATCCGACCCTTCCTTCCGATCATTCTCAGGGTTCCGTACGGGGACATTTGGAAAGCGGCGCCGAAAAAGTCATTGTGTCAGCGCCCTTTAAAATCAAGGATAAGGGCAAACCCATGCCAAACGATTCGGTCACTACGGTGATGGGGATCAACGATAATGTATACGATCCCAGGCATCATAAAATCATCTCCAACGCATCCTGTACCACTACCTGTCTGGCACACATGATAAAACCGCTTCTGAATGCGTTTGGTTCTAAAAAAATTTTGTCAGCGTCTATGGCAACGGTTCATGCGGCAACAGGCTCTCAACAGGTACTGGACAGGCTTCCAAAAACAGGCGCAACCGATCTTCGGAAAAACCGGAGCATTATGAATAATATCATCTTGACCTCTACCGGTGCTGCCAATGCGTTAAGACTGGTTATTCCGGAAATGGAAGATATCGGATTCATTGCAGAATCGGTAAGAGTTCCCATTTCCACCGGTTCTCTAATTATATTGGTGCTGAATCTGCAGGAGGAGCTGTCCGGAGAACCGATCAGCAGGGAAATGCTTAATGATATTTTCAGACGGACCGCATCCGACGATACCAAGGGATACCTTCACTATACCGATAAACAAAATGTATCGGGTGATATTATCGGAATGCCAAGGGCTGCGGCGATTATCGAAGGACAGGTGACCCACACGCGAACTGCAGAACAGATCATCGATCTAAAAAAAGTACCGGGATTGGAAAAAGAGGTTTTAAGTTCATTTAAGGAAGTTTTTGTCAAAATCCCGATTACACAGGCCGTGATCTACGGGTGGTACGATAATGAACAAGGCAGTTATGTCAATATGCTCGGCGACAGAACGGTTTCGATTGCCGAGTTTATGTAATTGAAAGAAGTGGCCGGGGTGTTTTTTTAAGTCGCTACATGGATAATATATTTTTTGAACCGGGTGAAACCTTAAACACCTTCCGCCCCCTCCAGCGTAATGATGAACCCAACAACGATATAGAATTCGCTCCTGTAACCTCCTTGCCAAACCGGTTTTAAAATCCTTTCTTTCAATGATTATCAAGCCGATCCAACGTGATTTTTCCTTGACAAAACATAGATCTGCAGGTAAAAAACCGAAGTTTATTTTAATTTTTTTCCAAAGATTTCAACCGCACCATGAAATCATCAACCACGGCTTGACGGAGTCTTTATGAGTACATTAGATGATCATGCGAAAGAGATGATTGAGGGTGCCGCCCATGAGACGGCTGCATCGCAATCCACGGAAGGGACAATACAAAAACAGGATAAAGGGGCCGGAGGAACCATTATCCTGTTTTTCATTTTGGGAATGTTCGCCAGCCTTATTATCGGATGGGTCATTTTCCCGAAGCTTCTATATTCCAAGAAAAAACAGCCCATCGACTTTAACCATGCATTTCATGTCACCCAAGTCGATAACGGATGTGAAAGCTGTCATTTCTTTCGCGCGGACGGAACGTTTTCAGGGGTTCCGAAATTGGACCAGTGCATCGAATGTCATGAAGAGATTCAAGGAATCGATCCCAATGAAATTAAATTTGTAGAGGACTATGTTTCCAAAGGAAGGGAAGTCCCGTGGTTGATATACTCCAAGCAGCCGGATTGCGTATTTTTTTCCCATGCCGCTCATATCAAGAGTGCGAATATGGAATGTGTGACCTGCCATGGCCATATCGGCGAATCCAAAAGCTTGAAAGTTTATGAACAAAACCGGATTACCGGATACAGTCGAGATATCTGGGGGGAAAGTATTGCGGGTTTTAAAAAGAATACCTGGGACCGGATGAAAATGGACGATTGCGCCGAATGCCATCAAAAAGAATCCGCAAAAATCGAGAAAAGAGGTATTAAAACACCGACAAACCGGCTCATTGACGATATCGTTCATGTGGTTTCACCGTGGGCGCTGTCCACCGTTAAAGGCAGCAGTGTTCAAACGGAACGAGATGCGTGTTTTGTTTGCCATAAATAATAATCGAGTGTTTTTGATTTAACGATATATATGAAGAGGTAACATAGATGAAGATTGGCAGAAGAGGTTTCTTGTCATTTGTAATTGGCGGGGCCGCAGGAACAGCCCTCTCGCCATTGCCATGGAAGTTGATGGATGACACTTCAATATGGACACAGATGTGGCCGTGGACGCCGGTGCCTGAAGATGGTGAAGCCAGTTACGTTAATTCTGTCTGTACCCTTTGTCCGGGACGTTGCGGCATTACGGTTCGAAAAATAGAAGACCGGGCCGTTAAAATTGAAGGCATGAGAGGGAACCCTGTAAACAATGGAGGCATTTGCCTTCTCGGCCTCTCCGGCCTTCAACTGCTTTACGGTCCTACACGAATCAAAAGCCCGCTAAAAAGAACGGGTAAACGAGGCCAGGGGAAATGGGACAGAATATCCTGGAAAGAGGCCGTATCAATGGTCGTGGAAAAACTCGGCGACTTGAGATCAAAGGGCCGGGCGCATACCGTGGGTATGATATCGGGTTCGGATCGCGGTACCGTACCTCATCTCTTCGAAAGATTTTTGACTGCCTATGGATCTCCCAATTTTTTCCGTATGCCGTCTGTTCGCGATTCTTATGAGCTTACGTTGCATATCATGCAGGGGGTTCAGGCCTTGCCGGGTTTTGATTTTAAAAATGCCGATTTTATCTTGAGCTTTGGAAGCGGTATCATCGACGGCTGGGGATCACCGGTGCGAATGATGAGAAACTTCAGTGCTTGGCGGAACACCGGTGCAAAAGTCATTCAAATCGAGCCAAGGCTGTCCAATACCGCTGCCAAATCAAATAAATGGATTCCGATTAATCCCGGGACAGAAGGAGCGCTTGCAATGGGCCTTGCCCACGTTATCATTAAAGAATCATTATATGATAATGGTTTTATTGCAGATTATGCCAACGGATTTGACGAGTGGAAACGGCTGGTAATCGACAAATACGATCCGGACAGCGTTGCGGCCATTACAGGGATTGATGCCGGAACCATTGTTGCCTTGGCCCGGAGTTTTGCCAATGCTTCAAATCCACTGGCCATTTGCGGCCGGGGCGATGGAACCACGCCTGTCGGCCTTTCGGACTGCATGGCTGTACACGCTTTAAACGCCCTTGCAGGGAGCATTAACAACAAGGGCGGTATTTTTGCCGTCTCCGATCTGGATTATATCCACTGGCCTGAAATAGAAATGGATGCAAAGGCTGCCGTCGGGATGCAGCATGAACGATTGGACGGCGCCGGGAGCCGCAAGTATCCAAATTCGCGATATCTGCCGAATCGTCTTCCGGAAGCCATTCTTTCAGAAACACCATATCCTTTGGAGTCTCTCTTTATTGCCGGCGTCAATCCTTTGTATACGCTTATGGACACCCGACCCATTGAGAAAGCCTTTGAAAAGATTCCGTTTGTGGTCAGTTTTTCTTCTTACATGGATGAAACCGCACAGCGCGCCGATCTAATACTTCCGAACCATATTTATCTCGAACGCTATGAAGATGTGCCGAGGCCGATCGGGATGCTTCAACCCTTGATCAGTCTTGCAAAACCCGTGGTTGAGCCTCAGCTTGATACCAAACATGCGGGTGATGTCATTATTCAGATGGCCAAAGGTCTGGGCGGAAGCCTTGCAAACAGTTTCCCGTGGGAGAGCTATTATTCCTGTTTGAAGGAAACCCTGGGTGAAAAGTGGGAAATCATGGTTGAGAAAGGATTCTGGTCCGGTTCGGAATCGATGACGAAGAACCTGGAAACATCGTTTGATACTGTTTCCGGAAAATTCGAGTTCATCAATCCGGACTCCGGTTCGGCAGTGCAGTATAAACCGGTTGCCGTTGAAGGTGATCGAAAATCTTATCCGCTCATTCTTATCCCTTATGATTCCATTCGGCTGGCGCCCAACAGCTTTGTCGGAGATCCGCCGTTTGCCATCAAGACAGTTGATGATTCGGTCCTGAAGCATAATGATGTTTTTGTTGAAATCAATCCAAAAACGGCAAGAGTGGCCGGGCTGCGTGAAGGTGAGCTTGTTTTGTTGAGCACGCCCATAGGAGCCGGGAAAGTCAGGATTCATCTATTTGAGGGAATTATACCCGGCATTGTGGCGTTGCCGAGAGGATTAGGCCATACGGGATCCGACGATTACTTGGATGGGAAAGGGATAAATGTCAATGCCCTGATCGGGCCTGTACAAGACCCTGATTCCGGTATGGATGCTGCGTGGGGAATCAGGGCTAAAATAAGTAAAGTTTAATGACACTGATGAGTTAAGATTGACCGCTGACAATGATGAATTTTTTAGTTCATCGCTTCAATCGGTCACGGTCAGTCCAAAGAGGTTCTGATGAAATACAACAAAAACCATAGATTTGGGATGGTCATCGATCTGGATAAATGCACGGGGTGCGGCAGTTGCATGGTGGCCTGCATGGCCGAAAATAATGTACCTTTCAGGAAGGATGAATCCAATAAACTGCTGAGCATCACATGGATGCGCGTTTTTCGGCTGACCAACGGCGAGCCTTTTCCTAAGACAGATATATGCTATCTCCCAAGACCCTGCATGCAATGTGCAGGGCAGCATGAAGGACATTCCCCTTGCGTATCGGTATGTCCGGCCACTGCTACGGATTACGGTATTGAAACCGGGATCGTCAGCCAGATATATACCCGCTGTTTCGGATGCCGGTATTGTATGGCATCATGCCCGTATCATTCCCGATACTTTAACTGGTGGGATCCGATCTGGCCGACCGGGATGGAAAAATACTTAAGTCCCAATGTTTCTCCGCGAATGCGGGGTGTGGTTGAAAAGTGCAGTTTTTGTTATCACCGCTACCAGCTGGCCAAGGAAAAAGCATTTATGGAAAAGAGACGTGAACTCAAAGAGAGTGAATATCAAACGGCCTGCGCTCAGGCATGCCCGGCCAATGCCATTACCTTCGGTGATCTGAACAACCCGGACCATGCGGTACACCGTATGGTCAACCCCGATCCTAAACACGGCGGGCGCCCGAAAAACCCGCATGCAGTCCGGCTGCTGGAGCGGTTGGGAACAAATCCCAAGGTTTACTATCTTTCAAGCCGGAATTGGATTCGACAAGCCGGTGATAATCATTTGAAAAACGAGGCAAAGATAAAAAAGCCCGTGCATCATGGCTAAAAGCAAAAAAATTGAAACTACTGTTCAAGGAGTATGTAACATATGGATTCTGCATTAATACCCAAAGGCGTTAAACGCTGTCCGTTGTGGCAGTTTTTGCTGTTCATCGGTGCAGTCGGTATTGTACTGCTGTGGGGAGTTTATGCCATGTTGCTCTGCTGGTTCAAAGGGCTTAACCAGACCAATATGAACGACTACTATGGGTTTGCTTTATGGATCTGGGCCGACCTTGCAGTCATTGCGGTGGGCGGCGGAGCATTTTTTACCGGACTGTTACGATATATCTTTGGGAAGGACGTGCTGAAGAATATCATAAATTATGCCGTTCTGATCGGCTTTATCTGCTACAGCTCGGCGTTGCTGATTTTAGCCATCGATATCGGACAGCCGTTAAGGGGCTGGTTTATTTTCTGGCATGCCAATGTTCATTCCATGCTGACGGAAGTGGCTTTCTGCCTTTCCTGTTATTTCGGCGTATTGACCATAGAATATCTTCCGCTGATTCTTGAAAACCGGCAGATCGAAAAGGTTCCGTTTTTTCATCATCTCAGTCACAACATGCACGAAGTCATGGCGGTGTTTGCAGCCACCGGTGCCTTCCTCTCCTTTTTCCATCAGGGATCACTGGGAGGGGTTGCCGGTGTTTTGTTCGGCCGCCCCTTTGCCTACAGAGAAGGCGTCTTTATCTGGCCCTGGACCTTCTTTTTGTTCACATGGTCGGCGGCCGCCTGCGGGCCGTGTTTTACCATTTTGGTCACAAAAATTACCGAAACAATCACCCGGAAAAAACTGGTAAAAGACAATGCCATCGAACTTCTTGCCAAAATATCAGGGTGGATGATTTTGACCTACATTATCGCCAAGACGATGAGTATGTGGTATTGGGCCACTGTTACCGCTCCGTCGAAAGGATTTACGCTGATGGAATTTTATTCCAATAATCCATTGTACGGCATCTGGATTGTTGTTGCGGAGATCTTGATTTGCGGATTTGTGCCCGCTTTTATTCTAATCACCAAAAAAGGACGTAAAAATCCCTTAACACTGTGGATCGCGGTGATTCTGGCGGTGATCGGCGTATGTCTTAATCGATGGGTCATGGTGCTTCAAGTTATGGCCGTCCCCGTCATGACGTTTGATCACTGGGCCATGTATTATCCGAGCTGGCAGGAAGTTGCCACCACCATACTTCCGGTGGCATATGGTGTGATCCTTATTGCTATTTCATACCGTTATCTGCCGGTATTTCCCAATGAGGCGGAGCTGAATCCCATCGAACCCGTTGCGGAAGAAGCGACGGCGGTTGAATCACCGGTGGAATTGGAAGAGGACTTAAAGCCGGCTGAAGCATAAGGCAGGCAGGAGGATAGAAGATGTTTCCTTTTAACTTTGAATGGATCTGGGATATGGGGCATGTGGTTTTTATGGGCGGTCTCTGGTATGCACTGACGATTTTAGGCATTGGCATGACCTACTGCATTATCAAAGCCGCCATTGACGCATCCAAGAAAAATGGCGAACATCACCATTAGCATCTTTTGTATTTTTAAAGGTTAAAAGCGTTTGCCTCGCTGTGATCCCGGGGAAGCGCTTTTTTATTTTAGGAGAGGTTGTTGATGGATAAGATCATTGTTGAAGGCGGGCGGCCTCTTGAGGGCGAAGTGAAAATCAGCGGCGCTAAAAATGCTGCGCTTCCCATCCTTATTTCCTCGCTTCTTACCGATGGATGGAATACCTATACCAATGTTCCGAATCTTAAAGATATTCAGAGCACCAAAGATTTATTGCTAAATCTTGGCGCGAGTATAGAAACGGAATCAGATGCCGTTCGAATAAATGCCGGCAATGTCGTCAACCACGAGGCGTCTTACGATCTTGTTCGAAAGATGCGGGCTTCAATTCTGGTTCTCGGCCCGCTGGTAGCGAGACTTAAAAAAGCACGGGTATCTCTGCCCGGCGGATGCGCCATCGGTGCACGGCCCATAAACTTGCATTTAAAAGGGCTTGCCCGCCTTGGCGCCAGCATTGATTTAGAACATGGTTATGTGGAGGCTGCGGCGGATCGACTCAAAGGAGAAGAGATTTATCTCGACATTTCCACCGTCACCGGGACCGAAAATTTAATGATGGCGGCGGTTCTGGCCCAAGGGACAACTGTGTTGAGCAATGCCGCGCGCGAGCCTGAAGTTGTTGCACTCGCTGATGTTTTGAACCGTATGGGCGCCGACATAAAAGGGGCCGGAAGTTCGATAATCACCATCAAAGGCGTGTCGGTGTTGCATCCAGTATCGGTAAGAATCATACCCGATCGCATCGAAGCCGGTACCTTTATGGTTTCAGCAGCATTGACCCGAGGTAATATTACCCTTTTGGATTGTGAACCCGATCACCTCGAAGCGGTGATCCACAAGCTCAGGCTCTGCGGTGCCGAAGTGTTTGTCAAAGAGAGGCACATACAAGTCAAGGGAGGGAATGAAATTGCCAGTGTCGATGTCAAAACATTGCCTTATCCGGGATTCCCGACGGATATGCAGGCCCAGTTTATGGTGCTGATGTCGGTTGCCAAAGGATTCAGCATGATCTCCGAAACCATTTTTGAAAACCGTTTCATTCATGTCAGCGAACTCAAACGCATGGGGGCGGACATTAAAATATCGGGAAATGCCGCGATGATTACAGGTGTTCCGTCGTTGTCCGGGGCGCCGGTCATGGCAACGGATTTAAGGGCCAGCGCATCACTGATCCTTGCCGGGCTGGCGGCAAAAGGCTCCACGGAGATCAACCGCGTCTATCATCTGGATCGCGGGTATGAAAATATTGAAAAAAAGTTTTCTCAGCTTGGAGCTGCTATACGGCGTGTAAAAGCTTAAAAGCCATCTCAAAAAAGTCTTTTCGTCCGATATCTGCGTTGAGCCCTCGTATCAAGTCCTCGACATACTTGAGTATGCCTGCGGGTCGATTCTCGGCCTCGCCTTGATCGCGAACGAAAATCCTAATTTTGAGATAGCTTTTAGCGTCCTAATTCTTAAATACGCTAACGAAACTTATTCAGGACAGCTATTCCGAACAAGCTGAAGCCCAAACGTTTGAAGTTTAAAGTGATCTGAAGTGCCTAAAGTTGAGGAAGCGCTGACGCACTATCATTTTTATTAAAATAAAACACCAGAACCCTTAACTTTAGATCACTTTAGACACTTCTAACTTGCCTGTTTTGGTTTTTCAAGCAACATCTCATCGAAGAGATGTCAGTTTGTTTTGAACCCCTCATTCATTTAAATGAAATCAACGGAAGCCACCACATTTTACTCCCGCCCGGTTATTCCGCTTTTGTTATCGATGATTTCAGGCATTGTCGCGGGCGCCTGGGTACCGGGTTACGGCACGTGGATGGTCATCGCTGCATCCTTATGCACGGCCGTTCTCATTTTTTTAATTCGGAAAAACAGAACTGCCCGGCTGATTCCCATTATCCTTTTATTTGCCCTGGGCGACCTGTCCATACAGCCCTGGGTGGCGCCAATGTTCCCTTCCAATCATATCATTCATTTTACGGATGGTCACCGATGTCAAATTACCGGTGCTATTGTTACATGCGATGCCGGACGTTTAAACCGTCAACGGTGTATTCTTCATGCGGAATTTCTTGAACGCAAAAGTAAATCCATCGCGGTGAAAGGAAGGATTCGACTGACGGTTTCAGGCAACGGGCCTAAACTGTCCGAAGGAGACCGGGTTGTTTTTAAGGGCAGAATCAGACCTACTCGAAATTTCAATAACCCCGGAGGATTTGACTATGAACGGTATATGGCATTCAAGGGCATTTGGGGGAGTACTTATGTGTCGGCGGATAAACTGATCCGGGTGGAGAAAAAAACAATGCAAGGGGTGGGCGAGTTCATCTCAGATGCCCGTGGCCGGATTTCCGATCTGATCGAACGGATCGGGGATAAAAGACAGCAGGGAGTGCTCAAAGCGCTGATCGTGGGTGACCGGACCGATATATCTCCGGAATTAAGAAAGGCTTTCAACCGGGTCGGCGCCGGGCATCTTCTGGCCATTTCAGGACTTCACATCGGCATTATTGCCGCTGCGTCATTTCTAATTTTCAGGTGGATGTTGTCTCATATCGGATTTTTT
>JARRRC010000003.1:0-2320 GCA_037381105.1 Desulfobacterales bacterium | reverse complement strand
TTCTTTTGTCTGTTGTCCCTGTGGTCATCTATGGTCTTCTTTCAGGCATGTCGCCGTCCACCCAACGGGCGCTCATCATGGTGATGGTATTTTTGACGGCGTTTTTGTTTGAAAAAGAGCATGATCTTATCAACACGCTGGCAATAGCTGCAATGATAATTCTTATCGTCCGTCCGCCTTGTCTTTTTTCAATCTCGTTTCAACTCTCCTTTGCCGCGGTTCTTGCCATCATATACGGTCTATCCAGAATCCCGACGCCCCGGCGGTCCGGCCCAAACAGCACTTGGACGCAAAAATGGACAAAAACAATCCTAAAGTTCTATTGGTTCTGGAACAGGTTATGAAGATCATCACGGCAATATCCGGATGGCCCTTTGCGGCGATCAAGACGGTGACTCCCAATTACCTGGAGATTGTTTGTTTTTATGTTCTGTTTTGGGCGCTGCTGAACTTCAAATCAGTTCAAACCGGACCATCGATGGATTTAGGCAAGGCCGAGAATCGCCAAAACAAAAGATCGATTCAAAAACCGGCGGTCATCGTTGCCCTGTTGACGGTTTTAGTATTTAGCGCAGATGTCGGTTACGGGTTGTACCAGCGGTTCTGGCATGATGATCTTAGAATGACCGTGATTGACGTCGGGCATGGCAATGCCGCGCTTTTGGAATTTCCGTTCGGACATACCATGCTGATATACGGCGGCGGATATTCCGACAATCGGGTATTTGATGTGGGGGCAAGTATTGTTGCGCCGTTTTTATGGAGAAAAAAGATCCGGACCGTTGATACCCTGATTCTCTCCCATGCCCACAGCGATCATCTCAACGGCTTGATTTATATTGCAGACAACTTTAATGTCAAACACGTATGGTTAAACCATGAATCCGCCGACACATTCGGTTATCGATTATTCATGGAAGCCATTAAAAAGAACAACATTCAAATGCCGGCTTATCCAAAAATTATCGGTGTTCACAATATCAACGGCGTTAAAATAGAGATTTTGTATCCCCCTGCGGATTTCAGTAAAAAGAGTCAGATGGAGACGTGGCGCAACCTGGACAACAATTCACTGGTATTAAAGGCGTCATTTAAAGGCGTATCATTTCTGTTCCCCGGAGATATCAAGGCCCCGGCGGAATATGAACTGTTATTAACGGTCGGGGACAAGCTTAAAAGCACGGTCCTTTTGGCGCCGCATCACGGCAGCAAAACATCGAGCACCCAAAGGTTTTTGGATAAGGTAAGGCCCGAGATTGTCGTTGTATCATCGAGATACAAAAGCAGATTCGGATTTCCCCACCCTATCGTTTTAAAACGATACCAGAATAGGGCGTGTCGCGTGTTCGAAACCGCTCGTAACGGCGCCGTATCCATGCGGACCGACGGCCGGACATTGACGGTTCGGCCCTGTATTATCGGTAAAGAAGCATCTTTTATTGCAACTCAGTGACAATTTTTTTGGACAATCCTTTTCTGCCTAAAACTATCGTTGCATGTCTATTTTGTTTAACTCCTTAAATGACAACCCCGTAGGCTATAAACACTAGTCGTTATTTTGCTATTGAGGATACTTTTTCTCATTTCAGAACACGGGGTTCTGTTGCAACGATGACATTTATGCAACTCTGTCTGGACGATTTACACTTGCAACCGGCTGTGTTGCGCGGAGAACTACTTGTTCAGTAGTGCTACCGAATGACGCTAAGGAAGATTCGATTATTTTAGTATGATGCGCTAAGACAATGAGATCACAACTCTTTTCTCGAGCGAACTTCACAATTTCAACGTACGGGATGCCTTCCCAAACTTCGATTCCATAATTATCAAAACCATCCAATTGAGATATATATCTCTTTTCAATCTTTTCCCGGGCATCCTTTATCATTGCTTCAATCTCTGCTTGCTGACGAACCTGGCCGGCTTCGCCGTAATAGATATTTAAAGCATGGAAAAAGTAAAGCTTGGCTCCGACATCTTTTGCCAATTTGTAGGCAAAGGAAAAGGCTGAATCAGATGCCTTTGAAAAATCGGTTCCAAATACAATATTTGAAAATAATTTCCAGTTGGCAGTGCATGGCCTGCTAATAATAATTACCGGACAGCGAGCGGATTTCGCAACCCTTTGCATTGTGTTTCCTACCACACTCCTGATCCGCAAAGGGCCAACTCCCTCCTCGCGTGTATGGGCACCCATGATAATAAGGTCGACATCCTCTTCATGAGCCATCCTCAAAATTTCCTTATCAGGCCGTCCTATCTTGGCTTCAAGGACAATGTTTTCGGCATGCGCCAACTCCTCAGCATAGATGTTTTTCAT
>JARRRC010000002.1:0-19371 GCA_037381105.1 Desulfobacterales bacterium | reverse complement strand
GCGCCTGGCGAGAGGCTGCACGTCCGGCCAAGCGCTCTCCGGCGGCGCGGTTTTGTCGGTGGGAAGCTGGACGTCAAGCCTCCTTTTTTAAAAATATACGGCAGCGGCCGCCGCATCTCAAACCCCTTGCAATAGGCCGGAGCATGTGCTAATTTTTAATAAAAATAAAACGCTTAAGGAGAAGGGTAAACAAGATGGATTTTGAACTGACAAAAGCACAAAAGGAAATTCAGAAAGCCGCAAGGGATTTTGCAAAAGGCGAATTTGACAAAGATCTTGCCCTTGAGTTGGACAGAAAACACGAATTCCCGGAAGAGATATGGAAAAAAGCCGCTGATTTAGGGTTTATCGGCATCCACTTTCCCGAACAATATTCCGGACAGGGGCTTGGTGTTTTGGAAAATATACTTGTTGCCGAAGCATTTTGCACCAGGGATTCAACTATCGGGAGCGCCGTGATACTGGCCAATTTTGCCTCTGAATGTGTTATGCGGTTCGGCTCCGACGCCCTTAAAGAGAAATTTTTGCCGCCGGTTGCAGAGGGTGAAATGCTTTCTGCAGGAGCCTTTACAGAACCTGATCATGGGTCCGACATTACCTCGATGAGTACGACAGCGCAAAAGGATGGTGATGAATGGATCATCAACGGTTCAAAAATATTCATTACCAATGGTGAGATCGCCGGTTTCTATTGCGTTCTCTGCCAGACGGATCCGGAGAGCAAGCCCACCTACCGTGGAATGAGCTTAATCCTGGTGGAGGCGGACCGAAAGGGAGTTTCCGCAACGGATGTGGGTGAAAAGATGGGGATCCACATGATGTCCACGGCAGAGGTCAATTTTAAAGATGTCCGTGTGCCGCTTTCAAATCTTATTGGAAAAGAGGGAAAGGGTTTCTATCATGTCCTAGAATTTTTTGATGAAAGCAGGATCCTGGTCGCCGCCCAGGCCCTTGGAACCGCCCAGGGCGCTTTTGATCGGGCATTGGCTTACGTGAAGCAGAGGGAACAGTTCGGAAAAAAGATTGCACAATTCCAGGTCACCCAACATAAACTTGCTGATATGGCCACCAAAATCGAACTGGCCAGACTGATTACTTATAAAGCCGCCTGGAATTTTGACCAGGGCCGTATCGATCCCAAATTGACATCCATGGCCAAAATGTATGCCGCCCGGACAGCGGTGGAAGTTGCCGATGAAGCCATCCAGCTGCTTGGCGGATACGGCTACATGGCAGAATACGAAGTTGAGCGGTTTTACCGTGATGCAAAGATTACGGAAATTTATGAAGGTACCCGGGAGATTCAAAAAAACACCATTGCCGGCGCTGTTATCGGGAAGTTGAAGTAAACCGCCGCAAAAAAAGGAGGTTTCTATGTTGAATATCATCAAAAAGACCATGTTGACCGGCATCGGCTTGGCCCTCATCGCAAAGGATGAAGCCGAGGATCTGGCCAAAGAACTGATTAATAAAGGCAAAATGACCGAAAGCGAGGGAACGAAGTTTCTGGAAGATCTTCAGAAAAGGTATGACGAAACCCAGAAAAAACTGGAAGAAAAGGTTCAGCGAGCAGTGAAAGATTTTATGAAAAAAGCCGATGTTGTCACCGGAGATGAGTTGAAAGCATTGAAAAAGGAAATCAGGGAGATCAAAAAAGCAATGAGCGAGGGAAAGGATAAAACCGAACAAGGTTGAGTTTTGTCCCAGGATCGCAGTCAACTCAAATTAAAGGCAATTGTTTAGCCTTTTCCAAACCATTGCCGCTTCAGGTATAATTCAAATTTTGGCTGAAAGAGCCCGCGAATAAGGGCTCGTATTGAAAGAATCCATCCCTGTCTGTTCATAGGGTCTTTTGCTTTAACAAAGGATTTCATCATTTTTTCCAAATGCTGAGTATAAGAAAAATCGGTGTTGTAGGCCGAACCTACCGCAATCTTAACCGATACCGTCAGATACTTACGATTCTTTTTAAGTTCGGCTTCGGTGATTTGATAGAACTTTTAAAGATCGATCAGTACATTGAAATCGGACTTCAGCTCATTTCTAAAAATCGGCGCCATCCCAACGAAAAGCTTACAAGGGCGGAAAGAGTGAGAATGGCCATTGAAGAACTGGGTCCCACCTACGTGAAGCTCGGCCAGGTTCTCTCCACCCGTCCGGATCTCATTCCCATCGAATTTACAAAAGAGCTTTCAAAACTTCAGGACAAAGTTCCTCCTTTTTCTTTCAATGCGGTGAAAACGACCATTGAAGAAGAATTCGGCAAGCCCCTTGAAGACCTTTTTGTTTCTATTGATGAAACACCTTTTGCCTCTGCTTCCATCGGACAGGTTCACAGTGCCCAGTTGGAGGACGGTGAAATGGTGGCGGTAAAAGTCCAGCGGCCCGGCATCAAAAAGACCATAGAGATCGATCTTGAGATCATGCTTCATATGGCAACGCTGGTGGAGCGCAATATCACAGAAGTGGCTTTGTATCGACCGGTTAAAATCGTGGAAGAATTTGCCAGAACCCTTGAACGTGAAATTGATTATACTATTGAAGCCGGCAGTATGGAACGATTTGCACGTCACTTCCTGACCGATCCAAAGGTTTATATTCCAAAAGTTTACAGGGATTTGTCAACCGATCGAGTGATTACCATGGAGCTGGTGGACGGCATCAAAGTATCTGAAATCGATAAGCTTGAAGCAGCCGAGATCGACCTAAAGATGATCACCCACCGCGGGGCCGATTTTTACCTGAAGCAGGTATTTGAGCTCGGTTTTTTTCATGCAGATCCTCATCCCGGAAATATTTTTATCCTTCCTGAAAATATCGTCTGTCTCATCGACTACGGCATGACCGGTTCGGTGAATCGTGAGACCAGAGAAGATTTCGTTGATTTAATCGACGGCATTATCCACCGGCAGGAAGCAAAAGTTGCCCAGGTGCTTTTAAAGCTGACCCAATGGGATGAAGAGCCCCCCATGAAACAGCTTGAAAGGGATGTATCTGACTTCATGGGGCAGCACCTTTACAAGCCGTTAAAGGATATTGAGGTCGGCAAGCTGTTGAACCATTTGCTTGAGCTGGCTTCCCGTCATTTTCTGATCATTGCACCGGATATCTTTCTTATGATGAAGACATTGACGATGATGGAAGGGGTGGCAATGACACTCGATCCGGATTTTGACATGATCGCTCAAACCGAACCCTTCATAAAACAAATAAAACTTGCACGGTTTCATCCAGGAAGGATCGCAGATGATATGCTTCAGCTGGGATCTCAACTGCTGCAATTCGGGAGGCAGTTTCCTAAAGATTTATTAGAGATTACCCGGCTGATGCGGCAGCAGAAACTCGCTTTGAAAATGGAGCATAAAGGATTTGAGACCATGCTGGCGACCCATGACAGAATCAGCAACAGAATATCATTTTCCATCATCATCGCCGCATTGATCATCGGTTCCGCACTTATCGTTATTTCGGAAATTCCCCCCCTTTTTTACGGTATCTCTCTGATCGGCATCGTTTTGTTTTCAACCGCCGCCATCATGGGGATCTGGCTTCTCATCGCGATTTTGAAAAAAGGAAGATTATAGTATGTTTTGAGTGTTCAGAATTCAGTGTTCAGGAAAGCAGCAAGACGGCGTCCGTGGCTGCCAATCAGCAGGATCGATTTTCTTGAACTCTGAGCGCTGAACACCGAACACGCCGCATCACAGCGGCTACAACATCGTATATCCGGGTCCTTCTCCGCCTTCCGGGCATGTCCATGTAATATTGCCGTAAGGGTCCTTTATATCACAGGTTTTGCAGTGAAGACAGTTGGACGGGTTCAGCTTGAGCCGGCGGTTCGATGTCTTTGCGTCGGTTTCGATTTCGTATACGTCGCCGGGACAAAATCTTGTGCAGGGAGACCGATAGGTGTTAAAACATTCATTGACACAAAGATCCGTGTCGTGAACGATAATGTGGCTGGGCTGATCCTCCCGGTGCATGGTTTTTGACAGATACACTCCGGTGAGTTTGTCTACATACAAAACGCCGTCCAGGGTCTTTTTGTCAGGGGCCGGACGAACATCCTCCTGGTTTGTCTCGGCGGGTTTTAATGTCTTTGAATCGCTTTGAATCGGCATGTTGTCGACAAATCCACGCCCTTTTGTGAAATATTGGGCGCCGATGTGAACCCATTTCATGGGGCCCTTTTTTGACAGGGCCTGTGAAAAATTCCTGGCCTCATAAATTTCATCCTTTGCCCAGCTATTTTGAAACAAATCGCTGTACATGTCGAGACTCCTTTGTGTAAAATCAGAACCTTCAAGAGCCTTTATGATTGCTTCCGCCGCCAACATGCCCGATTTCATAGCAAGGTGCACCCCCTTTAACCCGGGGGTGTTCTGCATTGCCGCGCAGCCGCCCACGAAAACACCGCCGTCAACGGCAAGCCCGGGAATGGTGAACCAGCCTCCCGAAGAAACAGTTCTGGCGCCTTGTTCCAGGACTTTTCCATCTTTAATAATGCCCGCCACGAAAGGATGCTGTTTGAATTTTATGAATTCGTCATAAAGATCCAGCATGGGATTCTCATAGCCGAGCCCCACCAAAAAGCCGATGGAGACCTTGTTGTCTTTAATTTCGTAAATAAAACCGCCGCCCGGTATATTCAGGCCGAGGGGATAGCCGAGCGTGTGAATGTCATTGGCATCGCTTGAAGTAAAGTAATTGTCTTTCGGAAGCTGGATTACTTCTTTGATGCCGGATTCAAATATCTGAGGCATTTTGCCGGCAAAAAGGTTTGATTTTTGTGAGATACTCTTTGTCAGGCTTCCCCGCGCCCCTTCGCCGAAGACCGTAACGTTGGCCATCAAATCGATTCCCGGTTCAAAGTTGCTCTTGGGGCCTCCATCCTTATCAAGGCCTTTATCGTCCGTTCGTACGCCGACGATCGTCTTTTCATCTTTTGAATAGAGAACTTTTTTGCCGGCAAAACCGGGGAAAATATTGACGCCGAGGTTTTCAGCGATGCCGCCGAGCCATCTGGTGAACCTCGAGAGGCTGATGATCAGGAAACCTTTATTGTGCATATATCTGGGAATCAGCGGAATCCGGTAATGTGTTTTGTGCGTCAATAAATAGAACCCGTCTCCTTTTACGGTCGATTCAATGGGACACTCTTTTTCCATATAATTCGGAAGCAGTTCCTTTAAAGCCATCGGATTCAGTACGGCGCCGCTCAAGGCGTGAGATCCTATTTCCGCACCCTTTTCGATCAGCGCCACTTCAAGGGTCATGTTCTTTTCCTTGGCCAACTGCATCAGTCGAATGGCGCCTGCAAGACTTGCCGGACCACCGCCGACAAAAAGCACATCAAAATCGATCTTTTCACGTTCAATATCCATTGTTTTATAACCTCAATTTCGACTTTTTACGGGTTCATCAATAATAGATTTTTCCTTAAAATATTTTTCCGGCCTGCTACACGTTATCCGTTTCGCTAAAAATAGAGGGTGCGAAACTTGTGTATATTACATATGATCGGGAAAGGAATACGTTCATGTACCCCCGCCTGAATGTTCGTCTCTATCATGATAAATAGTTTTTGTAAACCACATACAATCCCTTGCCGCGGGGTTTGCCCGCCTCACCGCCTAGTTAAAGAAGAGGGTTCGAGGATTCAAGGGTTCAAGGATTCAAGGTGGCAAGGGTTCAAGGTGGCAAGGGTTCAAGGGTTCAAAAAATCAAACGCCATGCAGCGACCTTTTAGAAAACCACTACGGGAGTTTCATAAAATCGTTACACGATTTTATTTTTAGTCCAACGCCTTCTCCACGCGATTGCGGCCGTTTTCTTTGGCACGATACAGGGCTTTGTCAGCCAATGCGATCAATTGATCCACAGTTGTTTCTCCATTGCCGGTCGCAAGACCCTGGCTGATGGTAAAAGGAACGTTTATCCCGTCGACATTGGCATCTTTTCCAGTAATTCTGAGTCGAATCCTTTCGGCTACGGTAAATGCATCCGCCTCATTTGTCCCCGGCAGGACAACGATAAATTCCTCTCCGCCGAACCTTCCAACGGAATCGTATGCCCTGATGGCAGATTCGACCCGGTGCATGCACTCCCTGAGCACGGCATCACCTGCAAGGTGCCCGAACGTATCGTTTATCTTTTTAAAATGGTCGAGGTCTAGTATTGAAATACTGATATGCGCGTTATCCCTTTTTGCTCTGGAAAGTTCACAGCCGATCTGGGATAAAATGGCCCGGCGATTCAGCACACCGGTCAACGGGTCGGTCCGTGATTGTATTTCCAATCTTTTTTTGGCTTCCAGCAATTCAGACTGCAACTGGACGATTCGCTCGCCGGCACGGACACGAACGCGAAGCTCATGCATATCAAAGGGTTTGGTAACGTAGTCATCCGCACCGGCCTCCATACCGGTAACGATGTTTTTCTTTGATTCTTTTGCGGTCAACAACGTAATATAAGTATATTGATCTTCGCTTTTTGAATTTTCGCGAATCCTTCGACAAATCTCGATGCCTTCAATGCCCGGCATCATCCAGTCCAGAATGACCAACCTGGGTGAATCTTCTTGTTGAAGCTTTTCCCAGGCATCGTCACCGTTGGTTGCGGAGACAACATCGTAACCCCATTTGGTCAGCATATTTTCCAGAATAAGACGGGAGGTCACATCATCTTCGGCGATTAATATTTTCATTATTTACTCCTCATCTTCAGCCGTTAATTTTTGGGCCATGTATTGTTTTAATATCTCAAACTGTTCATCAAGTACCGGGATCAGTGATCCGGCAGTGAGTAGATCCGCTTTTTCACCTGCAATTTCGATTTGATACGCAATATTTTTTAATGCCGTAGCACTGATGTTTGCGGCGGCGCCTTTGAGGGAATGCGCCTCGTAGAATAATTGCTTTGCGTTACCGTTATCAAGAGCTTCTTTTATGACAGCGATTTGGCTCAGAGAACTGTCGAGAAATCCTTTAATGATCTCTCTTGCCAAATCCTCGTCACCCAACAGACGATCGAGAAAACTGCTTTTATCGAAGATATCGTCCTTAATTGACAATTCATGAATGCGATTCGACGCATAGGCCTCGCTCGAGCCATTATGCCATTTTTCAATCACTTCTTTTAACTTTTCCGGACGGATCGGCTTGGGGATATAGTCATCCATGCCGATTTGGAGACATTTTTCGCGGTCGCCTTTAAGCGCATGCGCCGTCATTGCGATAATCGGAATTCTTTTCGATCGATTCAACGGCACAATGCCTGATGCCGAAAGACAAAGCGACGGGTCTTTTAGATGTGAGTGTTGAGCGTTGCATTTTTTCTCCCATTTTCGAATCTCTTCGGTCGCCGTGTAACCATCCATTTCCGGCATTTGGCAATCCATCAACACGATATCATATGCCGTGCTTTTAACGGCATCGACCGCTTCCTTGCCGGTTTCAACCACATCCGCACTGTATCCGTATTTTTTTAAGGTATTCAATGCGACTTTTTGGTTTGTGAAATTGTCTTCCGCCAATAAAATTCGAGCCGTTTGTTGTTGTTTTCTGTAATGGGTGTGGCGGGTGAAAATGGACATCGGCGGTTTTGCCGGCATTTTATCCTTTAAACCGGAGACCGTCGCCAGGCAGTCATAAAGATGAGATTGCTTGATCGGCTTTGTGAGATATGCTGCGAAACCGATTTTTTCCAGCCGCTTAACATCCCCACGCTTTCCAATTGACGTCATCAAGACAAGGATGGTATTTTTCAAACCGGGATCCTGTTTGATTGCTTGTCCCAGGGCTTCGCCGTCCATCCCCGGCATATGCATATCCAGTATCGCAATATCAAACGGCTGATCGTCATCCCTGGCCTGCCGTAACTTAGTTAACGCTTCTTTCCCGAAGGATGCTTCATCGAAACGGCATCCCCATGAATTTAATTGCTCCCTTAAAACATGTCGATTGGTTGCATTGTCGTCAACGATGAGGATTTTTTTGCTTCTGATATCCCCGGGAATAATCTCCTTTCTTCCGGCATCCGAGATCTGTTTTTCAAATACGGCGGTAAACCAGAATTGAGAACCTTTGCCATACCGGCTCTCCACGCCGATCCGCCCTCCCATCATTTTACAAAGCTGCTTGGATATGGTGAGCCCCAAACCTGTCCCGCAGAACTCACGGGTGCTGGAACTGTCTATTTGTGAGAAAGGGTTAAAGAGCTGGTGCATTCTATCCGGGGGAATACCGATGCCTGTGTCGATAATGTCAAAGCGAACGGTGGCATTTGTTTTATTTTCATCGTCCAAAGAGACATGAATGGCCACTTCTCCTTTTTCAGTAAATTTAATTGCGTTGCCGGCCAGATTGATCAATATCTGACGCAGCCTGCCCGGATCTCCGGAAAACATGGGTGGAACATTTCGATGAATATTGCAAACGAATTCCAATCCTTTTTCATGGGCTTTCAAGGCCATGAGATCGCTCACTTCGTCGAGGGCGCTTCTTAGATTAAAACCGATGATTTCCAATTCAAGTTTACCGGCTTCTATTTTTGAAAAATCAAGGATGTCATTGATGATTCTCAGCAATGAATCCGCACTGTTTTTTATGGTTTCCGCGAACTCCTTCTGCTCGACTGTCAGCGGCGTATCCAAAAGAAGATTTGCCATTCCGACAACGCCGTTCATGGGGGTACGGATTTCGTGACTCATGTTTGCAAGGAATTCGCTTTTGGCCACCGTAGCTGCTTCTGCCATCTTCTGAGATAACGTCAAGTCTTCCATCATGTTAATGGCTGCGACCTGCATGTCGTGTAATCTATTTTTTTCCCGATTGAGCTCCTGTTGCCGCTGAACCGCTTCTTTGAGCTGTTTTTTCAATTGATTTTTAAGATGCTTTTCTTTATCTGCCTTTTCTTCAAGCTCCAAAAGAATATCATCGGCTTTGGCAAATTGTTGAACCACGAGATCCGCCGTGATATCCGCCGCCCTTCTGGAGACGCGAATTTCCTCTCTCAATATTTCATTTTCTTTTGAGAGGCGGTCGATCAGATTGTCCGTATCTCTTTTGTTCATTTTATTTCTTGAGCGGCAATTTCAAGACTCATGCCGGCGGCTTTTGAAATTTTATCCGGTTTCGGTGGGCCTTGGATTCCCACAATGAAAATTTCCGGCAGCTTGCCTTCATGGACTTCCGGTAATACACGCAAACAATAGGCAAGCCCGGCATTGTGACCGAACATTGCATCTGCATGTCTTCCCGCATCTTTAACTGTTAGAGTGAACACACCCCCGGAGGACCTGAAACCCTTTACAGCATCGATTAAAACCACGCGAACTGCGTTGTCGAAAAACCGAAGCAGATTCAAACCCGCCAATCCACCGTCGATGACTTCGACCCCCTTTGGAATCCTGCTGCTCAAGAGATGATCATATACCATCGGTCCGGCTGAATCCTCGGGGCGGAACCGGTTGCCAACACATATAATCCGTTTCAGTGGTTTCATGAAATTATATTTTCCATGCATATTCTTTTTTCCCATGGATCGTGTGCACTGCGCATACCAGGCAAGGATCGAACGAGCGAATCACATGGCCGATTTCCACGGTGTTGTCCGAATTTTTGACCGGCGTGTTTATCAGCGCTTCCTCCCAAGGGCCTCTGATGCCGTTCGTATCCCGGGGAGATCCGTTCCAGGCCGTGGGAGTAATAACCTGATAACGCTCAATTTTATTGTCTGAGATGCGGACCCAGTGTCCGAGCGCCCCTCGTGATGCCTGGGTTAATCCAAATCCCTGACCATCGGCAAATTTCTGACAATGCGCATAAAATTTTTCATTGGGGTCCAATTCCATAATCCATTGTTTCATGGCAGGGATGAATTCCGCAGGACGGACCAGGCGGGCAAGCTCACGGGCGTAAGCGCTTTCTCCCAGCGTATTGGCTATATCCGTCAAAAGCGGATGTCCGGATATGATCATCTCCGCCAGCGGTCCGGTTTCAGCAGGCATCCCGTTGTATCGTGGTGCCTTTGTCCAGGAATATTTTTTGCTTTCTTCTCCTGTAGCGTAGGGATGCGTTTTGCCATCAAAAGGATGCTTGATGCCGCCATCATCTTTATACCAAGAATATTCAACATGTTCGGCAATATTTTTTTGATCGAAGGGTTCGATTTTAGTGGTTTGGACAAAGCCTGCCGGAATCAGGAGTGGCGAGTTTTTGGCTCTGCTGCGGACCCTTGAATTTTCAGGCAAATCCAGTTGGCCGAAACTGATATAGTTGCCGTGGCCTTTTCCGATGTGGTCCAGTTCGATTTCCCGGGCATATTGGATATAAAATCCGAGTTCGCTGTTTCTATGGGATTCCTTTTCATCAAGCCAGGCATCCAGATCTGTGACGCTTTGAACCTCCTGCCATCTGTCCAGAGAACATCCGAGGATCCTTTTTTCATACCAGGATGCGAATTTGTCGATCAGGTATTTGCACTGCATGATATCATTCATGTTGGGGTTTGAAGCGATTCCGCCCGGCACCATATATGACGAGTGCGGCCATTGTCCCCCAAATATGGCAACCATTTCGAGGATTTCTTTGGTATGCTTAATGACATCAATCACCGTTCTTCCTTTGAACGGTTCATAGCGCCTGACCGCCTCATCATAAAGTGCGAGTTGGCGGTATGCCGGATTGGTGAAATCCGTAGCATACATCAAGAATCCATGGCGCATGTCGCTTTGAACATGCTCCGCCATCAGCGCAAGATTTCGAGCAATAACGGCATTGGAGGGCACTTTGGCTCCTGAAACGGCATCCAGAGCTTTTGCGGCTGCCGTCAAATGTGCCGTACTGCAAATACCGCAAATCCGCGGCGTGATTACCAGGCCGTCAAGGGCCCCTCGGTTTTTAAGCATCTCTTCAATGCCGCGAAACATCACCCCGACACTCCAGGCTTCGGATATTCTATTGTCCTCAATATGCACCGTGACTTCCAAATCACCCTCAACTCGATTCAGCGGGGTACGGATTATTTTTGGCGTTGAATTTTTCAAATGTCATACCTCGGTTTCTCGTTTTTTTAATCGCTCGGGTGCCGCTGCCGCAGCCATGGCCTTGTAAGCGATGTAATGTGCCCGATCCACCCCGTCAGGGAGTTCATCGGGGATGCCTTCAATATTCGGTGTTTCATAGAAGGGGGTGGATTGAGGAAAATCAGGTAGCGTGCATCCAAAGCATGGTACACCGACACGGGTTTTGGAACTTCGACGGTTCCACAAAATTTTATTACATGAACCAAAAGCAAGGGGGCCGCGACAGCCCAGGTGGAAAAACATGCATCCTTTTTCCCCGAAAATGCTGTCTTCAACCCGGTATTCATGATATTCATTGCGCGTACAACCCTGGTGAACGAGTAACCCATACCATTCAAGGGGTGAATTGTATGTGTTAAGGGGCAGCGGTTTGTTATGAACCAGTGCGGTAAATGTTCCTGTCAGTATGGAGGGATGACAGGGGCATCCGGGCAGGTTAATGACAGGCAGGCCTTTTTGAGATCGATACGATTCTCCCAAAAACCCGCCTTTGCTGCGTTTAAAAAACTGTAAACCGCTGGCCTCAATCTTACATTCAGCGCTGATGCCGCCGAAACAGGCGCAGGTGCCGACGGCGATCACAAATTTTGCTCTGGCACAAAGGCCGGACAAAACATTTTTCTTGGGTCTGCCTTCCATGGTTTCAAACATGCCGGTTCCCGACGGCCCCCTTATCACCGCACCTTCTACACAAAGAATGTCTATCTGCTGCTCACAGGAAAGCATTCTTTCAATCAATTCATGATGTTCATTTGCCGAGCCGTTTGATAAGGAAGGATGCCAAAGGAGCTGAATATCCAGTAAATCCAGAAGCTCAAAAAAATCGGGGGAATGGGCGTTGATCAGGGCGTGAGTATCCCCGCAGCATCCGCCGCACTGCATCCAGTAAAGGGTTGAGGGCATGTTGTATACCTCCGGTTGCAAGGTTTTGGGTTTTAGTTAGTGTCCATCCATAAATGGTCTTTTCGCCCAAGTTCTGCGTTATGCTCAAAAAATAATCCTCGGAATATCAATCCTATGCCGGCTTGTCCCGGTACTTCAACGGGGCGGTTATTTTTTTCGCATGCCTTTTGATCCCGTTCTTTCTATCGGGGGATCTTGAACAAAAATCCTCATTTACGGATGGACACTAGTTAAGCCGTTTTTCAATATCTTTGGGTGCTTTGTATTTCATCTCTTTCCCGGCGGATACCAGCAAATCGTTTATTTCCTGTTTTAACTGAACCATTCGTTTTTCCCTTTCCGTGGTGTTTGAAACCAGGACCTCGAGACGTTTATTGGCCTCGGTGACTTTTTTCATGTGCTGCATGATCTTTTCTTCCGCTTCTTTTCTCTGGGTGATATCATGATATGCCATGCCCACGGCGACAACCTCATCATTATCGTTTTTTATCGGGGAAAAGACAGATTCATAGTAAAATATATTGTCGTTGATGAGCACTGAATCTTCGGTTCTCAAACCTTTCTTATTTTCAAAGACCTTTTCAATATCCTTGATCCACGAATTCATAAGATCCGGTGTGTTCACCAGAATATCTTGCATATTTTTGCCTGAAATATCATCGCTGCCGGTCGCCAAATGATGGGTTGCGGCCTGATTGGCAAACAGGCAGTTGTATGTTTCATCCCACACCAGGATGCAGTCCGATGTCGATTCAAAGATGGTTCGAAATCGGGCTTCACTTTCTTTTAAATCAGCCTCACGCTGTTTTAAAGAATGCGCCATGTCGTCAAAAGCCAATGTTAAATCGTTCACTTCATCGCTTCCGCCGGGAGAAATGTGTGTCTGCCACTTTCCTTTGGCTAAATTTTTGGCCGCCTTGCTCAATGTTTCTATAGGATGAGTGATTCTTTTGGCTACCGACGAATAGATCACCATTACGAGCAGTATGGAAGCCAGGGAAATTGTTGCAAAAAACCAGCGCAAATATTTGACCGGGGACAATATTTGGGTCTTTGGGATCACCATTGCCATCGCATATTTGGCAGATGGTACAGGCGCAAATATGATGGCCATCTCCTGATGGATGACCGGATCGGTGTAGAATGCAAACCCGTTTTGGCCCTGGATCATCGCTCGGCCTGCCGTGGCGAGCTTTAGGGAAGGCTCATCCGTAATTTTCATTCGGACCGTTGATTTTTCACCGATTTCATTGAGAATCGGTTTGCCGTTATGATCCAGCTTGAGATGAATCGATTTGGCGGGATCCCAATGATACACATAAATGCCGTCATGGGTAACAAGGCAAACCTTGGCTAATCTTCCAAAATATTTGAGAATTTGATCTCGAACATCATTGATGAGAGATTCAATGACACTCCATTGGATGGTTCCGGCCACCATGCCCAGAACCCTGTCTCCGGACCCGGACAGGATGGTCGCTCCGACCACCACCTGACGAACGCCGGTAGTGTAAGAAATGATGGGATCCGATATGAAGACCCGTGCCTCCGCCTTAAAATTGTTTCCCACCAGATATTGCCAATAGTTGCGGGTGGCGATGGATTTCAGTTTGGCTTTTGGATCGGCATTGTCAAAACTGGCCAGTCCTCCGTAGGCTGGATTGCCGCCGGAAGTCACATAGTAATCGCCGTTCGGGGTTCCGAGAAAGAGTTTTTCGTAATTTCCGTGATGGCGTTTCATTTCCTTTTTCAAAAATGGTCCGATTTTTTGCCAGGTCATGGTCCGGAATAGGGGAGTGTTGGCATAAGTGGATATCTCGGAAGCGCGCTGGGCAAAATATCCGGAGAGTTTTTCAGCTTCGGCCCTAAGGTACCCTTTGGCGGAATCGATATACAGCCCCCGGAATTGTCCGGTAGTGTACCAAAGACATACTGTTGTTACAATGACCAGCGGCAGCAGCACCGTACACAAAGTGGTCAGTATGAGTTTTCTGCTCAGTTTCATAAGGTTTTAATTCAGCTGATATACCGTCTTAAAAATTGGGATTACTCTTTTGTAAGGATACCTTTTCAGTCCAACGGGAAAAAATCAGGTAAAAGGATCTTGATCCGATTTAAAATAAGCAATAAGTGTGCCGGATTTCATGAAGCGGGTTGATGGCTTGATTTTTAGTAATTTGAAGTGGTTGTCGATTGATTTGGAATGAATATCCGGTGAAAATTTGACAATAAATCGTAAGACTTGTCAAAATATTGACCGTATTTCAGTCAGATATTTGAGGGGTTTTTTCTAAACAGCCGCTGCATGGATAATCTTTTCTTTAAACCGCATGATCACGCCAAAAGCGGATAAAACTCGCGGCAAGGGATCGTAAGGAAAGAACAGGAAATTATCTTTTAAATATCAATACGTTCGCCTCATTATTTTAAAGTTCTTTTAAAGATACGATTTCGGCTTTCGCCGGTTCTTTCTAACGATCCCTAAGCCGCTCAAACAGCATCCGAATTTAAAGAAAAGATTATCCATCCTGTCGGGTCGGAGCTGAAAGCGAAGCCTGATCCGCTCCATTTAAGGATTTCGGAGAAAAACTCCCCGAGGGCTCAGATATTTAAATCTAGATGGAAGAATCAAGGTAACTATTTCTAGTCACGTTCGTTACTGCCAAGGTTAAAAGGGACTTGAATGACCGCCCCCCACCGCCGCAAAAATAATCATAAGGATTATCGCTTGAATGATCCAGCCAATGATGCAGACACCTACAGCCCGCAAGGTGCTCTGATAGTCAAGCGCTTGTCTCACCGCGATAACCATGGCGATCAACATCCAGATTGAAGCGATCGCAAAAATGATTCCGGAAATGCCGGGTATAACAGCCAGTATTCGAATTAAACCCGGAGAACTTGAAAAGCCGATGGTTCGCAGTAATTCACCATGATCGGATTGGGTCTGCGGCTCAGGAAGAATCTTGGCACCGATAAAATATGTCATATAGGCCCAAACATACCATGCGATAAGCGCTGTAACGGCTCCGATAATGAGTCCCTTTACCCCTATCGTTCCTATGCTTCCTATCCCGGCGGCTATGCTGGAAAGAACAACAACTCCCATGGCCTGACCCATTGCGCCTTTGTCGGCCTCAACTTCTTCATACAGGTTAACGTCAAGCTTGGCAGCACGGACAATACGATCGATGTAGTTTCCCATTAAAACCTCCTAAAATCATCCTGATTTAAATTTGAATTCCCCGCTGCTTGCAGCGCGGGATGAATTCAAATAAAAGATAAGATCCTTATATAAAGCGAAAGTGCGGTGCCGCAGCCCTCAGGGCTGTAGCAAAAATTCCGAAATACCCCGCAGCTTGCTGCGGGGATAGGAATTTTAGCCTTTCGCCAACTCAGCGGCATAGCCGCGTTTCATAAAATCGTTACACGATTTTATTTTATGATGTACTTCGAATCGTCTCCCAAAAATTTGGTCGATTTGTAAGGATACAAGGGGCCGAGGATTATACCAAGGGTTCGAATGTAACATCATCCAAAAAGCAAATAAGTTGAAATCACATTAGCATCAAAAAGTAACGAAGCACAACACCTGAAAGTGTATTTCCATTATTCAATGAAAGGACCACTTAAAAGTTAATGTATAACATGATTAAATACAGAATAACGAAATGAAATAAAATAATAAAATTTACCATATCAATGCTGTTCGATTTAACGCGCTCTAATCGACTCAAACAGCTTCCCAATGGAAACGGAATCATACTGAACAGTTTAAAAATTGTGACTGTACTCTATTCAATCGGGGCATATTTTTGAAAATGGCTATAACGCTTGATCACGAAATTATCCAAGGGAACTCTGCGCAGAGATTTGGGGAAAAACAGCTTAAAGTAATAAATAATATAATCGATAAAACCAATTGAATATATTATCAATAATATCTTTTTGGTACGCCCGGCTGGGTTCGAACCAGCGGCTTTCAGCTCCGGAGGCTGACGCTCTATCCACTGAGCTACGGGCGCATTTTTTTGGCGGGCATTAAATATTTCGACAAATAATCCATCGCCGGCCTGATGTCAAGGATGATGATACGTATTGGACCTATCAATCCGGGTGTTCATTCGCAGGTGTTGACAGGGTGCGCTAATTCTTATTCAAAAGATCCGGTTGTTTCTCAAATAATTCTTTGGCTTCGCCCACCACATAAAGGGATCCTGCAATGCAGACAGCATCATCGGTTGAAGCGCTTTCAATGGCATGTATGATGGCTTTTTCAACATCCGGAATGATGCGGATATCCGAGATCATGGGCTTGGCGATCGCGTAAAGTTTTTCCGGCGCTAAGCCCCGATCGATTTTGGGACGTACGAGTATCGCCTTCTTGCAAAGCGGAAGGAGATCTTTCAGCATGGCCCTATAGGGTTTGTCGTCCAATATTCCGATAATCAGCGTAATATTGCGCTGCGATAAATTTTCTGAAAGATATTTTGCCAAATAACGGGCGGCGATGAAATTATGCGCACCGTCAAGCAATATCAGAGGGGTTTTGGAGACGATTTCCAGTCTTCCCGGCCAATGGGTTTGTTCCAGCCCATACTTGATGTTTTCTAAAGTGAGATTCAGATCGTTTTTGTTGATAAGTTCGCATGCGGCAAGGACAAGGGCGGCATTATAGACCTGATGTCCGCCGATCAGCCCGGTATTGAGATTGCGCCAAACATGATCGATTCCATAATAGTTGAATGTTGCATCCCTGTTTCTCCGAACACGAAAAGCATCTTTAAAACAAAAAAACGGCGCTGATTGAGATTCGGCTATGGATTTCAGCAAAGATACGGCATGCTTTTGGGTTACACCGGTGATAACAGGGACCCCTTTTTTAATGATTCCTCCTTTTTCACGGGTGATTTCGGAGATGGTATTTCCCAGATATATTTTATGTTCGAGTGAAATATTGGTAATAATGGTCAGATTGGGGCTTATAATGTTGGTTGCATCGAGTCGGCCTCCCATGCCGGTCTCTACAACGGCCCAGTCAACACCTTGACGATCGAATTCATAAAACGCCATTGCCGTTGAAAACTCAAAAAATGTGGGTTCGCGCAAACCGTGGTGTACGGCTTCTTTTACGGCCTTATAGGCCGAGACCACGTTTTCATCGGAAACCGGGTGATTGTTGATGCAAATCCGCTCATTAAATCTAACCAGATGAGGAGATGTATACAGGCCGACCCGGAATCCAGCATGCTTTAGAATTGTGGAAAGGGTTGAGGCCACGGAACCTTTTCCGTTGGTTCCGGCCACGTGAATCGCCTTAAAATTATTCTGGGGGTTTCCCAATTTGAATAGAATATTCCCAATAACGTCAAGACCCAGGATAATTCCGTATCTCCTGAGGCTGTAAAGGATTTTAAGGCATTTATCATAAGATGTTTTGGGAGTCATTTTTACAGAAAAAAACCCGGCAGAATGATCACATTTGCCGGGTTAAAAAATGCTAAAGGGTTGCCGTTATCTTCGGAATCTGTTTCTGGAAGCCGCTATTCTTTGTCTTCTCAAGGCTTCGCGCTGTTTGCGACGACGATATTCACTCGGCTTTTCATAGGCTTTTTTCATTTTCAATCGTTTAAAAAGGCCGTCATTTTGGACTTTTTTCTTCAAAATGCGCATGGCCTTTTCAAGGTCATTATCAAAAACCTTGACCTCAATATCTTTCAATATGTTCCCCCCCTTTTTGCCCATCAGCCGTCATCAATGTAACTGATGGTTATTTGACTATTATTTAAAGTACCTAATTTATCTAAAAATTCATTTATTGGCAAGAAAAATATTTATTTTTATATTATGTCTGAAATTGTTTCATTGTGAAGTCAAGGCAAACCATAAAAAAAGTGCCCGGACCTCAGAGGCTCACGGGCACGCATTTAAAAGAGAAAACCCGACGTGTTATGGCCGGTTATTTTCTTTTTACAGTTTGGAAACCAGCTCCGCAGTAACTTCCTTTACACTGGGCTTTCCGTCCAGCGTAATGTATTTCATGGATCCTCCCTTGGCGGAGAGATCTTTAAAATAATAGGCGGAAGCAAGCGTGCCGCTTTCGGTATCATAGTAAATGTTGTGTCGCTTGTTAATGGCGTCTTCATCCTGATCATCGTCTCTTGTCTTTAAATCCCCGCCGCAAACCCGGCACTTATCCCCATCGGGTTTGATGGCGTCGATATAGATGTTGTTGGGATGGTTGTTGTCATTAACACAAAGCCTGCGGCCCATAATCCTGTTTTTTGCAATCTCACGGTCCAGCAGAATTTCAACGACGATATCAAGGGACATATCTGCAGCTTTAAGTGCTTCGTCCAGTTTTATGGCCTGATTCTTGTTTCTCGGAAATCCGTCAAGAAGCCATCCGTTTTTGCAATCATCCTGTTTCAGACGGTCGAGGATCATGGGGATGGTAATGTCATCCGGGACAAGATCTCCCCGATCGATGTACGCCTTGGCCTTTGCCCCCAATTCGGTTCCTTTTCCGATGTTATCCCGAAAAATAGCGCCGGATTCGATGTGCGGGGTATTGTATTTATCTTTTAAAATCGCGCCTTGAGTTCCCTTGCCGCTGCCGTTTGGTCCAAAAAACAAAATGTTCATATGCGCTTCTCCTTTCCTATGGTTAAAATTTTCGTTTTCCCCTCCGGGGCGTAGGCCTTACCGGCCGGAGGCTTGAACTTGAACAAAATGAATATTTTTCAACGGTCTCGTTTCAAGATGAATAATCCATGCGGGTATCATCAATATCGTCATTTCCGGCTTTACTATATAAATTGATAAATATTGTCAAGGGTGGTGTCGTTTTTGCGCCAAAAACGATGTGTTCAGTGTTCAGTGTTCAGAGTTCAGGAAGGACAATTATACAAAACTCTGTGAGCAGAATTTCAAGAAAACTGATAATTTCGCTGCCAAAACAATGGCGCCGGTGGACTTGAAAAAGAGGGGGCCATACTGCTGAAATCTGAGCACTGAACTCCGACCACTCAAAAAGCCCGGACGGTCTAATTTTCATTGATGAACGGATGCGAGGTAGCTCTTCACCAGGTCCAGCGCTTCGGACCGGTTGCCAACGGCATGGGTCAATTTGGCTTCATCCACGAGTTCAAGAATTCTTTTAAACAAAGGGGAGGGCGTCAACCCGAAAACATAAATGAGGTCATGGCCGGTGATTAAAGGGGGTTTGGCACTAACCAATCGATAATTTGTAAAATAATCATATAGCAGCATTTTGATAAATGATATGAAATTTTTATTTTGCACCGCCATTTTGTCCGGTTTGCCTTCAGTATCCGCAATGGCCGCCAGAAGAACCGCAGGGGTAATGTTGCTGCATTTTT
>JARRRC010000001.1:0-39593 GCA_037381105.1 Desulfobacterales bacterium | reverse complement strand
AGGGGTTGGTCATGTCTAAAATTTTTAAAGTAGGCGACCGTGTGCGTTTGCGTTATCTTCTTCCTCATTACGGCAGAGATAGTCGCAATAACCCATTGTGGGGCGGGAGGTACGGCAAAATAGCTGGCACCGTGAAAGAAATAAGTGATCACGACATATGTCCAATAGTGGTATTCTGGGATAACGGTGCAAAAAACAGTTATTATAAAAGACACTTGGAATTACACCAAAACAACGAAGATAAAAATATAGTTAAAGGGAAAAAAGTAATTATGAGAGAATTCAAAGTAGGCGACCGTGTGCGCTTATGGCATAGGGGGTCCGACAAAATAATCGGCACGGTAAAAGAGATCAACAATGATGAAGAATTTCCAATTTTTGTCCGTTGGGATAGTAAAGAAGTAGGAGGTTACAGATCAGATGCTCTAAAACTACACAAAAGAGGTAATAACATGATCGAGAAAGCAAAAACAATGGCTGATGGAATACGAGAGTACATTAAACCCTATGAAAAGTATATCGGTTTTGTTGCCATGGCATTTCTGATTGACCACTTCTTACTAAAAGGGAAGTTTGCCCACAAATTTAAGGACCTTGGTGAAGCACTGGTCAAAAAAGCATCAAAAATTCTCGATAACTTTACCGACAAGATAAATAATTCCATGGACAAAGCTCTTGATCTTGACACCGATGATGTCGAAGGAGAAGAATAATATGAATACCGAAATAGATATGAAAAAAGCAAGGCGGCATGATCGTTTAAGCTATCTCCTACTGGGTGTATGCCTTGATTATTTTCTTTTCAGACCGGCAACAAAGCTAAAGCCATTGATATTTGTTATCATTGGCGTTGTGATCGGTACGCTTTATTCTTGGGGAATTGAAAACATTGTGAAATTTATTAAACAAACTCTATCGCTTATCTCATGAGAAAGGAGAAATAAACAAGATGATAGTCGCCCTTATCCCGGCCCGAGGACAAAGCAAAAGAGTCCCCCGCAAAAACCTGCAAAAAATCGGCCCCTCCACCCTGCTTGAATGGTCAATAGCAAGCGCATCGATTGTGGAGGCAATCGACAGAATTTATATTTCATCAGAAGACGATGAAATATTAAACGTTGCCCGCATGTATGACCAGGACAATTTTTATAACAGGGTGATCCCAATGCGCCGCCGCAAACACGCAGCAACGGACGATGCAACCGACCGTGACGTTATTGTAGACTTCCTCAATAGGGGGGTGGATGAGGGCGACATCAGTCTTGTTGTTTACCTGCGGCCCACGACACCGTTTAGACGCGTCGAAGATATAGGAGAAGCCATCCAGAAAATGATTGCCGTGCCCGAGGCGACCGGGCTGCGTTCCGTGCATGAAATGAGCGAAAGCGCTTATAAGTGCATGACAATTAAAGCCGAATGCCTGCTAAAAGGAATTTTTGCAATGGCTGATGCGGTTGACGGCGCGAACCTGCCAAATCATTTTTATCCGAAAACATATCACCCAAACGGAGTTGTCGATATCATCCGCCCAAAAATTGTCCGCACGGGCGCCTTGTTCGGCGAAAACGTCATGGCGCACATCACCGAACCCACGATAGAAATAGACACGCTTCACGATCTTAAAATAGCCGAATTCGAATACGCCACACGGCGCAAAGAAGAAAGGATAGTGTTTAAACCATGAAGACGCTTAGAGAATGCGCTCTTGAATTGGAAATACAAAAACTAAAATTAAGGATTATGGAACTCGAACACAAAATCCCCCTGCATAATGATGTTGTTGACGGTGAGGAACTTAATACGATCGCTGTTCAAGATGAAACTTATACATTGAGGAAAGTAGGGACTGTGCGTGGTTTTAAAAATAAAGATGATATTGGTTTCCATTGTGTAGGTTCGACCTGTTTCTCCGATATAGATTACAAATACAGCTATTATTTGGATGATCGAATTATCCCTACGATTCCAGCAACCGCGCAAGTCTTGATAGAAATGCACCAACAGATGGTGCACAAAATATGTAAAGACATGGAAACAAGCGGCATAAATTTAATTTAAAATCAGGAGATACCCAAGCCATGATAAACAGCATCCACGATATAGAGATCGATTTTGTCAAAGATTCAACCGTTTATACCACAGACGGTAAGGGGCTTATCGATTTTACAAGCGGCATTTTCGCGTCAAGCCTGGGCATGGGAAATATCGATGTTGGCAACGCGATATGCGAACAAGCCGAAAAGTTCATGCACTGTTATGAGTTCGGCCATCCCGTCAAGCGAGAATATCACGACAGGCTGTGCGCATTTACCGGGTTTGAAGCGGCACAGATGTTTTCAAGCGGAACCGAGGCCGTGGAAGCCGCATACAAGATAGCGCGGCGTTATACCGGCAAAAACGGGATCTGGGGTCTTGAGCATGCTTTCCATGGTAAAACGTTGGGCGCCCAGATCGCCGCAGGCAGGGAGGTTGACTGGCGCAACCAGACAGCAGGGGACAAGACCGGGTGTCTTATTTTCGAGCCCTACAATGCCCTTACGTGCCAATTCCATAAGGATAAAACAATTGAGCGCATCAAGCACTTGGTTAAAACATTCGATCTTATCCTCATCGCCGATGAAATTCAGGCAGGATTTGGAAGGACGGGCAAGCTTTTCGGGTATCAGCATTATTATGATCTTAATCCGGATATTGTCTGCGTGGGCAAGGCGATGTGCAATGGGTTCCCGGCATCGGCTATCCTTGGACCCTCGGTTTTAATCAATAACCCCATGATGGATTTATCGTCCACCAATGGCTGGAATCCATTAGCCTGCGCCGCTGGCCTTGAAGTTGTCGACCAATTTGAAAACTTTAATTTGGTAAAAAATGCCGAGAAAATGGGCCGACACTTGCAAGAAGGGCTTTGCAAACTGACAAGGCCGGTGCAGGGAAAAGGCATGGTTGCAAGCATCTATTTTGAAAGCACGGACGATGCCGACAAGGCCGTTGTCGATCTTTGTGCAGCCGGGCTGCTTGTTGTCCACACGAAAGCCCAGACCGTGAAAATAGGGCCGCCATTGAATATCACGATGGAAGAGCTTAACAAAGGCATAGCCATTATCAGAAAGGTTCTCGGATGAAAGTTATCAATTTCCGGCACATCGGAATCCCCGCGCAAAATCTTGAAGAAACAATCTCGTATTATACGAGCGTATTAGGTTTCTCAATTACCGAATCCGGCATGGATGTTATCAACGGGCGGACCATTAATTGGGTCAAGATGAAAAACGCCCAGGGTGTATGCATCGAATTCCAGGACGGTTTTTCATTGCATCTTGCTTTTACGGTGGACGAAATAAACAAGGATCATTATTATTTTGTTGCGCCGAGCGGTTGCAAGGTACAGTTTGTAAATGATCCGAATGGCTATGGCTTGGAGTTTGTTGAGGAAAAGAATTAAGTATTGATTATTGCTCCCAATACCTTAGTTTTTGCATGCATTGTCTTTCTTTGTCAGTGACAACCTTGATGCCATCCCCAAGGATGGTGCCCGCATTTTTGGCCACAGAGCATAGCTGCTGCAGTCCGTGGATTTCCATGCTCGCCGACTGATCGCTTCCATACATTGATCTATCAAGGGTGATATGCCGTTCGATCCATTCCGCCCCCATGGCAATGGCCATAACGGACGGATAAAGGCCGACTTCATGCCCTGAGTATCCGATTCGCGCCCACGGGTAACGCATCCTTAGAGTCTGGATCATGTTAAGATTTAAATCCGAATCCGGGCAAGGATATTGCGAGACACAATGCATGATGCAAATATTCTGATTCAATTTCATAAAATTATCGATGCAGGCATCTATTTCGTCCAGATCACAACCACCCGTTGAAATAAATGTAAGCTTGCCTTGCGCGGCGACGGCTTCGCAAAGTTCACTGTTTGTCAGCATGGCCGAGGCGATCTTGTGATATTTGAAATCGAAAAGATTGATGTGATCATAAAAGCTTTTAAGATCCCAGAAAGAGGCGAACCAATCAATACCGATCATTTCGCAAAACGTGTTGATTTCCTTATACTGATCCAGGGTTAATTCAATCCCGCGCTTTTGCTCACCTACTGTTTTCCAGCCATACGGGTTTCCATCGTTTCTGGGGTTGTCAAGCTGGCCGGCGTAAACCGTATCAACGTCTCTTACCTGGAATTTTACGGCTGCAGCCCCGGCGTATTTCGCCATGGCGATCATTTTCTTAGCCAGTTCTATCTGGCCGTTGTGATTTATTCCGATTTCGGCAACAATTTTAGTCACTTAGCCCTCCTTAATGAATTGACCTTCTGCTCAAACTTTATATCTAATTTTTCAAGGATCTTCTTATTGACGGCAACGTCTTTTTCTATCTGGTTGCTTGTTTTTTGAAGATCCTTGATATTATCGCCCATCTCTTTTTGGATGTTTTTAATATGCTCGCCCAGCGCTATAATATGGGTCACGTTGTTTTCTATCTTAATGGTGTTTGAATAAGCGCTGGCTATTCCGTTAAACACCCATATACCGAAACGGCCGATGATTCCAAAAACGCAAAAAGCCACAATGACGGCGGCCCATTTTTGCAGCTTTCCCCACCCCATGACAGTCATTTTGTTGTTTATTTTCTTTACCATAGATAACCTACCCGCCCTTTTCGCTATCCAATTTTGCAATCGCTTTTTCGTCAGAATTATTAAATTCAGGATCAAACATCCTCGCAAAAAATTCATAAGCCATGGATACCTTAAGAAGCTCATCTCTGTTGAGAGAGTTCAAGAATTCAGTTTGATCTTTTTCGCTCATACCATAAAGCGGTTCCATTGCCATCAATGATTTTGTTATTCCATTGATTGTCCCACCGTCTGAAAAATATTTCTCAAGATATTTTCCGGCGCTTTCGTTATCGCCATAGCGTATAGCAAGCTTGACATTATAAAGATCGTTTCCGGTTGTCGTCAACCAGAATCCTTCTCCGTATTTGCCTATTTTTTTAAGATACTTTTGCTTTAACGAATAAGTCTCCCCGTAAGCGGCTTCAAGCGGATCGATGCTATAAATAAAAGCCTTTTTAACGGATTTTTTATAAGGCTTTCTCGGCAGACCGACAAGCTCCCTGTATTCATTGTCAAGACCGAATGATCGAGCGATGTGTAACCCCCTGTCCCTGATTGTCCTGGGCTTGAAAACATCGGGGAAAAGAGCCCTGCGGGTAGCTACTTCAAGGGCGAGCTTGGCAAACGGGACGCTGCCGGAAGCCATAATATTAACAGGCTGTTTGGCCATCTCCTTGGCGATCACAGCCGGGCTTTCTCCCCTTGATAGCCTGTCGATATATTCCGGAGCGGCATCAAGGCCTATCCATTCGAGCAGGTCCGGTACCGCGCCGAGCCTGCTAAAATATTGTATTTCACCCTTATCATCGCGGCCTAAAATAATATGCGGCTTCTGGCGGATCCCTTCGGGAAGCTGTTTTTCCTCCTCCGGGTAGCGCGTATTATTCCATACCTGCAACAAGCCCCACAACGCTCCCGCCTTGATCATAAACTTGCCTATGCGATAAGCGCGATATGGAGTTTTAACAGCAGCAGCGCCGATGAATTTCCTTCCTACGGCCGATGCCAGCTTGCCTTCCGTGGCCGCATTATGAAACAGGCGCCAGTATCGTTTCGCATTGGCTTCCTTCCAGGACCAGAAAGGAAATATCTGCTCGCGCATGGCTTGTCCGAAAACGGATATCCTGTCATAGGCGCCGAGCAAATCGTTTTGCATCAGATAAGCCCTGTCTTTAATATTCGATAGGCCCTTGACCTCCTCCGGCATCGAAGCAAGGTAGCTTTTGGGCAGCCCATCGGAGGATTTCTCCATTTCCTCTTTGAGCTTTAAATATGATGCATATCTTAAAATAGCCTCGCGGAAATCGGTAGACATCCTGGCAGCTTTCCAATAGCTTGACCAGGCTTTAAACGGGATGTTTTTAAGCTCGCCTTTTCTTTCAATCATTTTGGCGAACATTTTAAGGCTGTTGATGCTGCCCATCTCCTGGGCCTGGAGTGTCGCCCCCATGCCGCCGCGTTCGAAAAAGTCCTGCAGGTCAGGAGACATTTTCTTATGCACAAAGCCTTGATAAAGATCCTTGACCGCTTCGGGAACCTTTTTAAGATGAGCAGGGTTGCCGGCGATAACCGCGTCAAGATCTCCGGTGATATTCCTTAAATTGTATTTTGGATAACGCCGCGGGCTGATAAGCTGCCATATTTTCCAGCCGCGCATTATTTTTCGCCTGGCTTCAAGCAGCGGGTTTTCCGATCTTGTTTTGTAAAGATTATCAAGCGTGTCGGCCAGTTCCTGTTTTATGACCATGGAGCGTCTTTTCCCGCCCATGGCAAGAGCCTTGCCGATATCCTTTGCGCTTATACCCAGCTCTTCAATGGCCCCGCTGGTGATCTTCTCGGCAAGTCTGGCGGGTATCGTATCGGCCATATAGAAAACATTGCCCTCCCTGGGCTGCCATTCGATATAGCCCTCTGGGATAATTTGATCATATGTAGTTTTTTCTTTCTTGGCCTGTTTTCTTAATTTATCGATGATATTGTATTTATCGTCTATGCGCTTGATCGTTTTGGCAATCTCGGTATCATAAATCATCTGAGCCATGATTTCGTGTTCGGCTTCAAGATAGTTTGTATTGATATCGAGCGCGGACCCCTGGCGCGATTTTAGAAATCCTCTGTTTGTCGGAGTTTTCAAACGCTTGCCCGTTCCGAAAAGGCCTTTCATGTTTACATATTCAAGGACTTGATGCCGGAAATAATTTTTTCTGGAAAAACGTTCTTCGACATTAAAACCGATTGATTTCATGGAATCGGAATAATCCGATTTTATTTTATCCCAGACTTGGCCGCGGCGGTTTAATGCATCTTCGACAATGGGGCTGTTTTTTATATACGCATCCAGCCGGGCGCGTTCTGTTTCCGCTTTTTTCTGATCAAGCCCGAAAGGAAGTTTCTTTCCCTCGGTTGCTGTTTCAACCATGTCGTCAATAAACACCTTGCGCTCAAACAGGTTGAAATCTTTCTTGTCAAGCCTTAGCACAACCCCGCCGATGTCTTTTATGGCGCGTTCCATTGCGACATCTTTTTGCTTGGCAAGTTTGCGCAAGGCGAAACCGGCTTCGGCAAATTCCCCGGTTTTCGGCATGTGCTCAAATTCACGGGTCATTTTCTGGCCCATTGAGCGCATTGTCTGCCCTATTCTGGCAAAAACGGATTCTTTTTTAACACCATGGGCTTTTTTCCAGTTTTCTTCCAGATCCTTATTGAACTTGAACGGCTCTCCTTTTTGCGCAAAATCTATTTCGACTTGACCGACCTGGGATTCCTTTTTTAATTTTTCCGAAAGCTCTATGTCGCGCTGTTCTCTCAGATCAAGCATCTGCTCTGGGCTGCGCTTATCACCAAAAAACTCTGGGGTGTCTTGGCCTGTCTCAGGCATTTTAGGTACCTTCCCAGGCCTTTCCTTGCCGCCAAAAAATTCTGGCTTGTATTTATCTGCCTCACGATCCTCGGCGATGCTTATTTCTTTTTCATCGTCCCTTAGGCGTAAGCGTCCTCCCTCTCGCCCTTCAAGTCCTTCTCCCGGGCTTCCTTTTCCAGTTTCCGTTCTAATTTTTTCGGAGTCTGGTTTGGCTCCTTGCTTTATGGTTTCTGTAAAATCCTTGCCGGCCTCTTTGATGCCAACCTTTTTATTGCCTGTTGCAGCCGCGCTAAACAATCCGAGGGCTGCGGCAGATTTGGCAATACCCCTTTTATCCTCGCCCCTTGCGGCGGCTTCCGTGGCACCCACTGCGGCGCCGGCTACCGTTCTCGGTAGGACTTTAAGGGTATTAACGGCATGCAATATTTTTCCCAGTACGGCGCGTTCAACGGCCTTCTTGGCGCCTTCTTTGATACCGCCTTCGGCATAGCCGACAGCCCCGGAATAAGCCGGGCCAAGGCTGAATTCAATAACCCCCGGGACAGCCCCGCCGACGATTTCACCGACAATCTCATCGGTTAAACCATATTTGCCGGCCCGCTTGTTCCATATTTCAGCATTGGCAAGATATCTATTTTTGGCAGCCTCGAAGAGCCCGCCTTTTTCCATGCCTGTTATCTCAGATACCTTGGTTGCCATTTTATCAAGGCGGTCCATAAAGCCGGCCGTTGCTTCGTTAAATGATTTTGCCGCCAGGGCGCCTTGCCTTTTACCGGTTTCCAGTACCTGGGAAGGCTCCCCTATCATTTCCCGCAAGCGCTGACCGCCTGGCGGCTCTGCTGTCGGGTCTTCATAGCTTAGGGGTTGAAGCGTGTTGTCCCTATCGGCGAATTTTTGAAGGTATTTTGTATGCGCCGGCATTAATTGTGGGGCGGATTGTTCCGGCTGGTGTGCTGGTAGAAGATCGCCAACAGCTTTATCAGCGGATGTGTCGGCCGTGTCGAGAGGCAGACGGCTCTCTTGCTCTGTTTCGGGCATTCCGTCCTGGGCGGGTGCCTGCTCTTTGAAGCCTATCAATTTCAGAAACTGTTGGCGATCAAGTCTGTCCTCATAATATTTTTTGTAAATATTATCAACCAGAACTTCATCAGAAATCTGATTATATTGAGGGTATTTCTGCCTAAATTCCTGAAGGTTCACCGAAAGGAAACCCCTCTGTTTTCTCGCGTGTTGGTCCCGGGCATAATGCCAAGGGGATCGTCACTGCCGCCACCTTCTCCGCCTTCAAGCTTTCGCAACCGCTCGCGCAGCCAGGCTTCATATTCATCGACTTTGGCAAGCGCACTTTCAATGCTGCTATCCTTTTCTATGGCAAGATTTTTTTGCCTGAAATAGCGGACATCATCTGGCCGAGCTTATAAAGATCATCTCCTTTTCTGATTCTTTCCCTTATGGAGGCAAGACCGGCTATCTCTTTGTGATATTTATCGATCCTGTTTTGTTTTGTTTTTTCATTAGTTGCGCCCTTGCCTTCCTGCTTGACGCGCTCAAGTTCAATATCGGCTGCTTTCTTGGCCTTTATCTCCTGGAGTCTGTTATCATGATTCAGCATTATTTCTTCTGCCTTATTGGCCAGATTTTTATCGGAAAGGTTTAACTTGGCGACATCCTCAGCCGTATAAGAAATAAGATTCAAATACTGTTTTTGCTGCTTGTCGTCCATCTTGACAAACTCATCCTGAGATAGAAAATTCTTAGGATCGATCACACCGAGAGGTCCGAGGCCCGGGTGTTCGGTAATGGGAGTCTGAGCGACCTTGATCATGTCCGCGTATTTTCTGGCCCGCTCATTTGTAGGAAGACCAGAGATATTCTTAGCTATGTCCCTAATATTATTTTCTTTTAACTGAACAAACCTGAAGGGAAACAGCTTCATTTCGATATCAAACTTTTCCTGCTCACGGGTGTTCTGCGCTTCCATCAGCTTGTTTCTTTTGCGCGTTTCTTTAAGCTGATACATATTGAGCATGTTGTTAAAGCTGTTGTTAGCTACCCCTGCAGGGTCGACTAAGGTATTTACATAATTCGGCATGACTCCCCCTGTCCTCTCATGATTGGCTCATATAATACATCATTAAAGCGTTATTGGCGCTTTGCCCGTACCCTTGCCATGCGGCCGACTGCGCCGCTCCCGATTGAAGGATAGCGTTTTGCTGATTGGTCGAATTTTGGCCCATCACATTTGAAATCTGGTTGGCCGTATTTTGGCCATAATTTCCCGCAGCGCTTGACGCTCCTGTGCCTACCTTTACAAGATCAAGCAATTTGTTGTATTCCGCTTGGCCTAACTGCAGCGCGGCGTTGTACCCGGTGATATTTTTTGAAACATCAGCGGAATATTTATCAGTTGCCTGCTTATATTGGGCCTGGCCCTGCTGATAAGACATATTGGCAAGATCTGTGAGCTGATTGTACTTTGCAAGATAACGCTGGTTAAACTGCCGCTCGGTTTCCTCTGTCTGGAGCTGCATGCCTGAAGACAGCAGCATGTTGGCTGCAGCCCGGCTGTCATATCCGCCACGGCTGGCCATGAATTGGTTTACCTGGCGTTCGTTTTCTGCTGCTCGCCATTGGTAAATAGGATCGCTTGTATCAAGTTTAAATTCGAGCTGGTCAAGCTGGTCGATATATTTCTGAGCGCCTCCGGTCGGATCCACTCCGTCAGGGAAGGTCAGTCCCATAAGCTCTTTTAAATATTCTTTTGCCCCACCGGTTACATCGGAAGAATTGAGTCTTTTCAGGGCATTTTTACCAGCTTGCAAGAACGGAAGCATGTCAGCCCTGTTTTGCTCGTACATGTCGCGCAAAAGCTTGATTTGTTTCTCAGCTATCGACTTTGACGCCCTGGCGGCTGTCATGGCCGCGTCTGATGAGGCCTGCGAAGATTGGCTTGAAGAATAAGCCCCGATTGCCGCCACCGCAATTGCTGCTACGCCCATTCCCATGGCATGCTCCTTATCGCCGAAATCGTTTCCTTCTGGCGCTTTATCATTTGATACCCCTGATCTATCGTCCTGTATTTAACGCTCATGTCTATTTCCATGAGTAGCTTTGTTCTAAGCTTATTGTGTTTTATATCGGGAAGCAAGTACTCCCATATCTCGGATAAAACATTTAAATCATTAAGATCATGCTCATAAAATGTTTTGCAGTTTTCGCATTGGGAAAGCTTGTCCAAAACATCAGACCATTGATTAAGAATATTTTTAAGCACGTTTCTTATATTTTCGCCCGAATAAATCGAAGGCCAGGCCGAAAGGCATTTCTTAAAAGAAAAAGCTGCATCCTGTTTAATTATAACCATCGGGAAGGTCATAAGTACATCGCTGGGGATATAGTCCAGGGCCTCCAAGCCGGGTTCGCTTATGCCGACAAAATCGGATTCAATGGACTGGATAAAATCCCACAAGCCGTCCTTGGCGCCGTTGCTAAATTCGTGCAGGCAGGTGCTATTATCCGTTGTCAGCCAGTTGGACATCCATGCTGTTCGTGATCTGGGCAGCGCGAATATGGAGAAAAAACCCATCATAGCTGCCCCCACAAATTGACATAAACCGGAAGCCGGCCCTGGATAAAAAGATATATTTCAGCCCCGAAGGGTACTGAACTTATATCCGAAACAACAGCCGTATAACAAGCTGCGTTGGGATAAAGGTCTGTTTTTTTATATTCTTTTATCCATGAGAAAATTTCCCAGATCCGCGCATGGTGTTGCTGATGATTTTTAAGCAACTCGCTATCGATCTTATCAAAGATCGGATCTTGTCCACCCTTAACAAAACTGCTCCCGTATCCTGGAATTCTTGTTCCAGCAGCGATAGCATCCTTGATAAAACTTTTATCGGCGTTTTCAAGGATGTTCCGTGCCGCTGTTATCGGGGCATGAAATTTTCCTATGGTCATAAGCGCGGCAGCAACAGCCTGGGCAAAATTATCAGAGGCCTTGGCGGCTATAATAAACGCATGAGTACTGGCGTTTTCACGGAAAACAGCCGCTTCTTGCGCTTCCATTAAAAGCTCGATTAATTTCATGTCAAGGCTTTCCAGTCCGCGGCCGCCGTTCCTGTTGCCTTATACCAATCGTTATTGGTCGTATCCAAACACAGATCTCCTGTCCAGCGTGGCAGGATGTTGGACGTAGGATCTCCGGCATAGCTTTGATACGAGAATTTTTCTGATATTTGCTCAAACCATTTCCTGAGTTCTTTTACATCCGTTGTTTTTGGAACGCTTATGGATTTTATAATAGCCATTATCAATAAGTTAAGTCGTAATCTTCAATCGGCGGCTTAAGCGCTACTGGGGCGTTGTCGGTTACATAAAAATCCCATTGCCGCGTCTTGTACTCGCCAAGGCGGCGGACCCTGGCGATATAATCAGTCTCGCCGCTGGCCGTGGAAAGTGTTACTGTCCGTTCGTTGCTCCAGGTTGTTTTACCGTTATTGCGGTATCGGAATTTCATTTGGATTGTCGTACCGCCACCAGGGGCTGTCTTTTTCGCCCTGAAATCAACGTAATTGGTTCTTTTTGTCGCGCCGAAGTCGCCCCGATCCATATGCCCGGTTCTGATACTCAGACGCATGGTATCGCCGTTGTCCTGGTAGGTTGTTGTTTCAAGCGTATAGATCTTACCGTTTGCCCTATCGCCCACCAGAACCTTGCCCCAATCGTTGGCGTATGCAACGCAATTGCCCCGCCAGCGGTTATATTCTGCGGTGCCGGTGTTCCAATAACCCCAATTTTGCCAGAGCCCGTTTTTGAAATCATAGACCGGTGTCTCGTCCTGGGTGGGAAGATGCAGTGCGTAAAAGCTATGCCCCATGGACTTTAAATAATCGCCGGCAGCATCGGAGGTAATCAGCCCGTCTTGTTGCAGATATCTGCTCAAGGCGGTTGACAGTTCCTGGGTGGTACGTCCGTTTAACATGACAAGCGATTTGTTGTGATCGAGCCAAACCCATGAGTTTACCGGAGGGCCGCAATATTTAAACGTATAGGGCGCAACGGTCCCAGAGGCGACATACCCGCCTTCCAGCCGCGCCATGGGGCTGCTTGCTCCGGTGTCGTACCAGACTTCAAGGGTTCTATCGCCAAGAAGATAAATTTCAAGATTTTCAACGCCTACAGCTCTTAAATAATCATTTTGAGCCTCTGCGGAAAACCAATTCGAATTCCATGTATCAGGGGCCCCGACATCGCTTCTGTGACACTTTTTGGTTAAAAGTTCATTGGCCAGCAAGTACTGATCCAGAAAGGCAACATGCGATGCTGTCTGAGGCGCATCGGCATCGGCCATTTCAGTAACGGCGGTCGTTGTAATCTTGTTGATCACGCCTTGGTCGGCGCCGTATATAGCCGTAGCGAAATCCGCGAACGTGACGCGCTTGTCCGGCGTGAAATAGGTTCCCGTAAGGCTTGTTAATGTCCCGGTCGAATCGTCTATGGTAAAGCCCTTGCCGTTGCAGATAACAACCATCTTGCCTTGGGCTTGCCACCAGAACATACCATCGATTGCCGCTGATTCGCCGGTATCGACAAAGGCCTTCAGCCCCGGCCTGCGATTTACAACAGCGCTATCTCCTGTGACATCGATAACGCAATCATAAAGAGCGGCCGCCGAGCCTTCAAGCCCGACTTCTTCGACATCTTTGTTTAGGCCCAAGTGGATTGGTATGATATTGCGCTGTCTGGCCATTATGTCTTGTGTCCTACTGTTTTTTAATGAAGGTCGCGGCTAAGTCCACCTATTAATCTATATAATCAACTATAACCCAGCCCCGATTATAAGAAGTCGCTTCATAGTCAGTACTATCGAATTTGCCGGTTAATTCTCTGCCCATAAAAACATTAGCACCGTTTATATAGACGGCTGTTTCTACATTGTCGTCCCCATAACTGGCATAGGGTATTTGAAAACACTGAGTTCCTGCATCATTTATTATCAAAACGCGGAATCCAACTATTTTGTCGACGTCCAACCCGTGGGCAACGTTTACGGATTCTGTTGTATTCATGTTCCAATCGCCTATTGCTATTACTTTTTGGCGCGGAATTGTGACTCCTATTCCGTCTGCGGCTTTATTGATTTCGGCCTTGGTCGCGCCGTTTGAAATCCAACCAAAATCAATCCCAGCAGCTACTACCAGACCATCACCGGCAACTTTACTCAACGTCAGGGTGTCGGTATATTCTCCGGTGCCGGTTACTTTAAATTTGGCACCGTCGCTTGCGCCCCCGATGCCTACATTTTCCGATCCGTCAACTGCCAATATATCGTTATTGACGCCGTAAATGCCTAATCCTACCCTATTAGACGCAGAATCCGTCCCGATATTTGTAAAACTCAACACTCCAGCATTTTTAGCTGTGACAGCCGCTCCTAACACAAGCACTGAAACACCGCTATTAGGTAGGTTCGGATGCACTACGTCGAGGCCATGCTCAAATGAGGAACTGCCCGTATCAATTATTGTTGTTGACCCATCCCGGCTGAGAACATTTCCATCAAGCTGATTAAGCTCCGCAACAGTTGCCGTAAGCCCAACAAGCCCGGTTGCCAAGTGGTTGGTTTTTCGCCACTGACCTGAATCCGTATCGGGAACCAGCGTTACAGTATCGTTGTTCGCAGTCAAGGTTCCGGTAAGATCCCCATCGATGGTCTGCGTGGAATAGGCGTCGTAGGTAGCAGTGTTGCTTGCGCTTATTTTCTTAAGGGTTACAGGCTTTGAAAAAAGCGCGATGTCTTGGAGGTTTAGCGTGATATTTCCGGACCCCGTATTGATGAAAATAATATCATCATCAGGGGTTACGGTAATCGGAGATGTGGAAACAACCCGCCTGTTATAGGTTGATGCTGTGCATTTTACTTCATCGAAGGTGTATTCTAAGGAACCGCCTGAATCGTACAGCTCGATTTTATAAGAGCCATCCCCGTAAAGCTCGGCGACTCCGTTAGCATCGAGTGTATATTCAGTATAATCATTGGTTTTGGCCGATTCCGTCCATACATCTTTGGCGGTAGTTGTTCCGACCTCAAAAAACTTAACGGTTCCGAGTGCCAGCGGGGCGCCTGGGATATCCGGATCATTCACTCCTGCCAAAAGAAATTCGAACTGCTGCGCCCTGGTAGCCATAGGACATTAACCCCCGTCGATATTGTAAGAGGAAGTGCCTGAATTGAGCCTGCTTATTTCGATATTGGCCTCATCCATATTGTTTGCCGCATTTAAATTTGTGATATTTTTCATGCCCTGGGCCGCCATAACAAGCATGAATTGAGTAGGATCGCCTAAAAATTCCGGGGCAATCCGGCATGCCAGGTTCCAAACAATGGCGTCCTGAAATTGTTGTTCAAAAACAGCGTCCTGCGTTACATCGGCGGGTTCGGTGAAATGTTTTTTGCTCCAAAGATGAAGCTCCCCGCCGCCTGGGGGCCATAAGTAAATGATCCCTAAAGGGTATTCCGGTTTATACCAAATCCTGTTCGGGTAATCGCTTCCCGTTGTTTTGTCCTGCAACAACTGATAATCGGCTTCGCCTATGATCTTAAGCGGAGTATCCTGGCCGTTGGCTCGAACGAATGTGCCGGACGTGATTATGATGGGCCTTTCCGTATCGATATCCCCCCCACTGCCTACGGTATAGCTTTGGGTGCCGGCTGCCAGCGTGTGCGTATCCTCAGCAGAATACGGCACCATAATACCCTCGGCCGCCCAGGATTTTAACATGCGCAGCATTTCAGCAAAACAATCCGCAAGCTCCTGATTATCCGGCGTTTCGTTGGCGTCGATAGCCCGGTTTTTTCTTAATGCAGCCTGGCACAGCGCTTGCGCGGAGACATCGGACATGACCTTTTACCCCCTTTTAAAGGTTTGCTGCTGGCCTACAATAATGGGCCGGTTGCATGCCGTCTTGGCCTTTTTGGAATCGTCAACAAGCCGTTGGCCTATCTGCTGAGCCTGGTCCGGTTCCATGGTAACGATTGACTGGATTGGTTTTCCGAACTGCTCTTGCTGGCCCACAAAACGCAGAAAGACAAGACCGTCTTCGGTGAAACCGGTGGTAACTTCTAAAGCCATATTTCCTCGCTTTCAATTTCCTGGCAATTATCCATATCACCGGCAAGGCGCTCTATTTCAGAAAGCGTCTCATCGTAATTCATTCTTATGGACTGAGCCAGCAGTACGATTCTACCTTCGTTTTTGGGCGATCTGCAGGCAATCTGCCAGAGAGCCCATAAAAGCTTTTCTTTTGAAGCCTCGACAGGAAGCTCTATCCCGTATTCATCACGGGCATAGGCCACAAGCTGGCGCTGGTTCATATCTTCTAAGTCATGGTAAAAATTGGAAAAGTTTTGAACCGCCGTAACCGGTACCTGCGGGTCTTTCCAGCCTTCGGCGTTGGCCTTTTCGTCTTCTTCGGTGTTGTTGACGATCCTGGGCTCATACAAAGCATGATAGCGCCAGGCGGGATACTTGACCATGTTTCCGGCGCTGTCGATTCTTTCGAAAAAAATTCCAGGCTTGACTTGTTCGTCGCTCATGCAGACCTTTCACAAGCAACCTTGATCTGGGGCTCTTTTCGAGCCCCTAAATCAAAGTTGTTATTTTATCCTTCCGCGCCCCTGATTCTGCAGGCGAGCTCGGGATAGAGGGTTTTGGTGCCGTAAAGCACGTCGAGACGACAGACTTCATCGTCCAGATCGATGCTGTAGGCTTTCAGCACACGGATCGAATATCCGCTGTCTACCGCTGTAGAACCCCAGACATTCTTGGGCGTTACCAGCGGCACCATCACCAGCGCAAAGGCGTTCTTGTGGAATGCCAGATTGACCGGGTAAGGCTCGTTTTGGGTGCCGACGATGGTCACAGCAGCACCAGCGGCCGGGGTGGTGTCCACTGTCTTGTAAGGCCCCGTGTTGATGATCTGCGGATCGATATGGGCCGTTACAATCGCACTGGTAGCCGTAGCCGCTGCGGAGGCGTCCGCTGTGACAACAAATTGCCGCAGCGCTCCTGTGGATTGACCGGAAACAGGATTGACAGCGTAAACACCGGCAATGGTGAAAACATCGCCTTGTTTCAGGGCGACCGTGGAAACCACGCGGAAGTGGATCAGTTCCAGGCTTGTGGCAAGGTTTGCCGGTGAGGTCGTGCCGACCAGGATAGCAGCCGTCGAACCGGTATCATGGAAAACGCCGGTTGTATGGACTTTAACGTTCTGGTCCATATAGATTTCCATGTTGGCGATTCTGGCCAAGTAGCCCTTTTTAACGGCAGCACCGGCAACATCGGTCACATACAAGCCCTTCATGGCGTTTGCCATGGACCAGTGAGCGGCCGGGTTAAAAACGATGCAACGGTCTTCCTGGGGGGATGCTTCCTCGTCAAGCCTCTGGCCGGCTTTTCCCAGGACCATGAACGTCTCCGGGTTGACGAATCCGGTGGATTCCCAGACCTCGTTATAAACGTCCTTGTAAAGATCGCACAAATCAGCGTCGATGGCATTAGCCAGCACCTGGGTTCCGCCCATGATGTAACGCTCGTTGTACTGATCGATGGTCAGGGTCAGGTCTGCGCTGTTAAACGACCAGGAAACGTGTTTCTGGGTTGCGACCTGCAACGTGATGCTGTTTTCCGTGATGGTTGACGTGGCCCGGGTGCGGCCCGTTGTTACGGTGAATTTGACCGGCTTGCGGATGGTAACCGTGCCGCCGATTTTCTTGAATTCCATTTCGTAATTGCGGTGGACCCGATTGCCCATCACCAGATTATTTTTTAAACGCATGAGCGCTTCTTTGGCTATGACAGTCGGGGTCAGCAAAGTGTGAGTTGATCCCATTTGCTAATCCTTATCCTCCCATACGCCATGCCTCGTATTCAGCCTGGGTCATTTTGGTCGGATCTTTATGAACGATCACAGTCGAGTCCGTTGGCTTTATAGGGGGCGGGGCGTCGGAAATTGTTTTTGTTGGTTTCGGTGTAGCTTGAGACTTAATGCCTTCAAGCTTGGTTTCAATCTTTGCCAGAGCCCTTATTAATTGGGCGCCGCTCATGCGTGAACATGCCGTGGCCTCGGCCGGGTTCTTGCCCAGGTAATAGAGCAGATCGGCCGGTGTAACGTTTTCGTTGTCGTCCATGGTGCGAACCGTGTCTATCATCTCCATGGTGATAGGCACATTATCCTGGAGCACAACTTTATCGAAATCATTGTAAATCGTTTTTCCTAAAGAAACAGTATCGTTAACGAATTCAGCGCGCTCTTCTTTAAGCTGCGCTTCCGAATCAATGTGCTGTGTGGCTTTCCGGATGCCGTCATTTACACGCTGGTCGATCTCCCAATTGGTTTTGGCAGTTTCGTAGTCTTCGATGGTTTCGAAATCCGCCATCTTGGGAGCTGTTGACTTGTCCAGCGGCTCTGGGGCCTTAATAGCCGGCTGTGCCTTGCTGGTCTTTCTCAATCTGCGATGCAGGCTGTTAATCTGCGACCGCATTTTTTTCATTTGCTCGCGCATTTGAGTTGCGGTAATTTCAGGTTCTTCATCAACATTTTCAGGCTGTTGCTCACCTTCTTGCGTACCTGTTACTTCCGGTTCATCTGGTTCTGATGTTACCGGCTCGGTCTGGTCCGGTTTTTCCGGCTCATCCCCGGTTGGCTCGATCAGGTTGCCCTGTTCGTCCATGTCAAGTTCAGCGCCTTCCATAAAACCCTCTGTTAATAATCCGTTTTCCATGTGCTATACTTTCCCTTCAATGCTCGGCTTATGCCGGTTATTTTGCTCGGCCAAGGGCCGGTTACTACTTTTAAACATTTTGCAGCCACTCCTTGTCAGGCTCGCCAAACAACATGGCGGTGTTCCCGCTCATCGAGCGGATAAACCGACCTATCGGCCGGGATGCTATTTCGGTCCACTTCCACAAGTGCGCGGTGTGATCCTTACCGCGTTTTACATCGTTTTCAGGCAGGCTGTCGCGGTACCAGTTGCCGCTGGTATCCATAGGACAGCCGGCCAAGACTATTTTCATATAGCCTAAAGCAATGCCTATTTTAACGCCGAGGTTGGCGGTTGTTCCGGTCCAGCCCTTGGACGTATTGCGCCCCCACCGGATATCAAAATTCGTGCTGTTCTGGTTCCAGCAATGCCGCAAAACACCGGAGGGCAGTTGTCCCGCTATTTTTTGCATGCTCGGCGTGTGGCTATCCCCTGCAATATAGTGCTGGATGGGCACCCCCTCGGGGATAATTTTAGGGGAAAAATTCATGCACATGATATCGGCGGGCTCCTGTATGCCCCAGAAATTAATCAGATCGGCGAGCACGTCCCGGCCGTCTCCGACGATTAACAGGACATCATTGCCTGTGTCGGGCTTTAACTCAGAGGCGTCCTTTACCGGGATATCAACCCACCAGCGTTTTGGATCGATTCTGTACGGCTGTACCGTGCTTAAGAAGTTGCTATCCATTGAACCCGCCTAAAAGTTGTTTCGTGTAGCCGCTTAAAGAGCATACTTTTTTAGCATCCTCTGTTGCGGCAAACTCAAACCAGGATTGATAGCTTTCAAACGTCCATTTGGGGCCATAAGTTTCATCCGGGAAATACCAATGCCCCTTGGAGTCCATAGGGCAGCCTGCAAGCACAATCTGCTTATATTCCATTGCAATTCCTATCAGAACACAAAACAGCGCCGTTGATCCGTGCCACAGAATATCCTCGGATGGAATTAGGCAATCTTCGATTTCCCAACAAACATCAAACCAGGCAACATCGCCGAGGGTATGCCTGATCGGGTAGCCCTTGTCCGGATTATTTTCGATCAGGTTTTCAGCAACCCACTTGCCGGCATCGGCATCAACATCAGCATAATGATCAACAAGCCCGGGGTATATCTGGATTGACCGGCCAATGCACATTACATCATGGTCAATGCCGAGATCCATAAACGTTTCAAGATCTCGGGGTAAAGGCTTGCCGTCTCCCGTGATCAACAAAAAATCATGGTTTTTTAGAGGCCTGTCTATGGTGTTTTTAACGATATGCATTACGCTGTAGCCCTTGCGCTGGAATTATCGGGACGCTGGAAGCCTCTGGCAACATCTGTCGCCTCGGCTTCTTTTATTGCTGCCTCGGCTTCGGCAATAGCGGCTTTGGCCTTTTTCTCTTCAAGCTCGGCTTTTTTAATAGCCAGCTCGACTTCAGCGGTTTCCTGTTCAACCTCCATCTTGGCATCCGCCATGGCCTGCATTTTAATCTCCTGTTCGTTTGGCGGTGCAGGCGGTTGCGGGTCTTCCTCGGCATCTTCCGGACCCAAAAGATTGGGCGGAATGGTACGCTTTAGGCGCTTGGCTATCCTATCGGCTCCGTGCCAGTCGGAGGTGGCTGCAATCTGATCTGAGATGATTGCCCGCTGCTGGTTATCGAGGATCTTAGCAAAATCTATCATTGCAGCCAGAGCTTCCTGGCGCTGTGTCTGGTAGCTCGGGCCGACCGAGGCAATAACGTCATATTTTCCCATGGTCATATCAAATATGCGTGATTCTTTTGTTTTCTCGTCCTCGAACTGCTCGTTAATCTTTACCGTTTTCGACTCGCCGTCCTCGCCGATAATGCGCTGTACTCTGGCCGTGTCGTAAATGTAGGGGATCAGATCAACAATAATTTTGGCTGTGTGCTTAATCGCCCGCATCACATTGTCAATGTAGGTAAATTGTCCTATATCGCCCTCTTTGGCCCTGGCCTGGATAGCAGCTCCGCTTTGCTCGTTTGATTTCTTGCCGAGGCTGGCAAGCTGCAGGCCGGTTGTGTCGTGCAGCTCTTGGTCAGCAATCATGACCTGCTGAATTATGGCCTGATTTGTCATTTGGGGGATATTGCGTTCAGGCTTGACCCCGGGCGCATTGGGGTCTGGGTCGTACAGCAGATATGAAAAATTGCGTTCGTTGGCTTGGTCCCACTGCGCCTTGTAGGTCCCGAGCATTTTGGCGGTCATGATCCATGGCGCCTTGGGCGCCAGGGCTATTGTTTCAGCATCGTAGGACCTGAAATAGTTGTAAAGCCGCTGAGAATCCTTGGCGTGCCGGATAATGCCGTTGTAATAAGATTTTCCCTCGATATTGGTTTCCTTGCCGTAACAGGGAATAAGCGGGATGTATTGCCCTTTAAGCTCGATAGGTCCTTCAAGGATTTCTTTACCGCTGATCCTGTACCATGTGATTGTGGGATCCTGTATCGTGCGCTCTTTTATGATTGCATATTGATAATCTGCGGGCAGCTCGGTTACAGTTTTAGTGTCTTGTTGTCCGTCCGGCAAAATCAAATACAGCTTGTGCGAGGTAATATCCCGCTCAAAGTATTCCATGACCCGCACAGTATCTTCTCGAATCCAGTCGCCCTGGTCCTTGCCGCCCGCAGAAAAATCACAGGGATCTTTTTTCGGCCAGCGCTGCTTGAAAACATCCCTCGGCATGTCCTCGTAGACATAAGCGCGTCTGGCGTCTGATTTATCCCATTTTTTGGCATTTGCATCAAAAACAACGGAAAATTGGTTTTTAATCCTGTCGATCAGGATTTCCTGATCAAAAGACTCGTCGGAAACATAATCAGTGAGGACGCGCCAGGCTCCATAGCCGCAGCGCACCATGGCCTCGGCGCCTGAGTCGTAAACTATTTCGGCATCGCTTTGTTGCTCGATATTACGGATTATGCCGCCGATGATCTCTGCTGTGTCTTTATCGGCTCTATCATCAAACGGCCTGGCCTTAATCGTTGGCCTGGACTGTCTTAAATCTCCGAGCACACGATCGACAAACTGGGGCATTTTATTTATGCGCAGGCACGGCCTCTTATCGTTTTCGCGGGCTACCCTTACGCTGTCGGGCCACTGGTTAATCCCCTGGCCGAAATACAAATCGTCGATCATCTCGTCGTAGGTTTCCTTACAGGCGTCAAAATCAAATTTGAAATTCTTTTTCGCCCGCTGGATCAGTTCGACTTCGTTTACGGTTTTTATCTTTTTAGCCATTATTTTTACCACCTACGACATCGTAAATTTTACCAAAGATCCCGCCTAGTTCGCCGCTGCTTTTTTCCTTACTGCGCCCCAGGATATAAAGAGAGCAACACCCACCCCAGGCCATCCAGAATTCAGAGGGAAGGGCCAGGGAGGGCATTGCCGCGCCGGATCCCTTAAACATCAAAACGGCCCAGGCGATAATCGGAAACAGGACATGCACAAGGAAAATAAAAACAAGACCGGCATAAATGATCGTCGGTCGACCGCGCTTGGTGTATGAGTCGTCCTGAGTGAGCTCGGAGGTCATAACAGCGGCCTTTGCCTGGACCAGGACATTTTCGCGCTCGGCTAACATCCGTTCCATTTCAGCCTGGGCTTTCATCCGCTCATTCGGATCGGCAGACGGCGGGAAAATACGATCGACGATGCTCTTGGCAAAATCGGCCACGCTTCCTATGCCGGTTAAATCCATGGTTATCCCATCCACCCGAGGCTTGCATCACCGGCCCCATGGTCTATTTCGATATTTAGATCCCACAACGAGGTATCGACATCTTGAGGCGGCGCTTCTATCAGCCGTTCCCCCTCGCCGCCGCCTATGCACATATATTCGCAGGCCTCAGCCACATGGCTGTATTTGTTTTTGTCCGGGGTGGCATGGTATTGCTCAGATCCAACAATCTGTTTTTTCTTGAAACAGAAACCGCCTGAGAGGGCTTTCCTCAGGACTTTACACTTCGGGCTGATCAATATACCGGGTTTGCCGTCGATCATGCGAGTAAGAGGCGCTCTGAGTGCCCCGCGACGTATTTCCGTGTCATTGCGTGCCTTGGATTTGACGACTGCAGGCTCTGCGTTGATGCCGTGGGTGGCCAGAACCTGGAAACAAGTGCGCTCATCTGTCTGGCTATCATCTCCGCCGGCAGGATCGCCATAGAATTTAAACTTAAAATCCGGGTATTCTGACTGGATCTTTAGTTTTAGCTCTCTCCCGAAGTTATCGGCCCCCATGCGCTCGGTCACCAGTTCATCAAAAACAACCCAGCGGCCGTTTACAAGCTGCTGGCCGAAGGTAGCGGCCGGTGTAAGACCAAAGTCAATACCCACAATTACAGCTCTTCCCTTGGCTGGATTGATTTCCTCGCCGGGGCAGTGGGTAGCGTCAACATAATCCGGGTGCACCGGCATGCCGTCGATAACAAAGCCGTACTGATTGCAGTAATAGACTCTGATGTGGTCCTTGGACTTTCCTACCATACGCATGAGATAAAAATCATCCGGTAGGTTTTCCAGGTTTTCAGCCTTGGGGTTGGCAAAAAACTTACCGCCACGCTCAATAAGCCCCCCAGGCTGATCAAAAAACTGCCATGCCTTAGGGTCTAACTCCCCGTTGCGAAATTGTTCATCGAGCTTATACCACCAGTGGTCATCGTCTGGACTATTGGTATCGAGGATCATCCCTGCCCATGTCGGGCCATTGAATCCGACAGATAGATCCTTGGGAGGAAACCTACCGATAGCATCATCAAGGCCTGATATAATGCCGAAAGGAGTATTTTTGGCTTCGTTGATATAGGCCCCTGTAAGTTCCAGCGAAAGGGTTTTCTTGATATCACCAGGCCGGTCCAGAGCTCTGAAAAGAGCCTCCATTTCCCACATAGTACCGTCTGGAAGTTTTTGGCGGATAGTATGGCTCATAGTGCCCCGGTTAATTGGGCCGGTGAATTCTTCTGGATACCAGCGGCACCAGGTCTTGATGGTGGTGTCTTCAAGCTCCCGGTAGGTGTCTCTTACGATTGCAAAGCGTGTCTGCCTAAGGTCGTGGTAAGGCGCTTGCTGCTGGCCTTTTATTCCGAGTTCAACACAACAACCGGTTGATTTACCGGAACCCCTGGGGCCACGGATCGCACGGTGAAAGGCCTTTGAGTGGTGGAACCTGGAAAGCGTTTTGTGGGCTTTATAGCTAAGCTTCGGCATCTGGCTCCCCAGTATCCACCAAAAGTTGGAATGAACCAGTAACTTCAACATCAAAGCCGTATCTTTCCCGAAACTCCGGAAAATGTTTTTTAATTAAAAAAATAAGCAAGGTGTCGGAATATTGGATTTCGGTGCCGACTAATTTTCCTTGATGCCATACACCTTTCGGGACACCTTTGACGGCTCGTCGCTGGGCTTCCTCAAGCAGTGTAAGAGCCCCGAGCTTTTCCGCAGCGTCCCATGCTTCGCGGAACTCTGGATCTTTTTTCTTGTGATCGTAAAGGCAGGTTGGCGATATGGCAATTGACTTGGCGGCCTCAAGGACATTCGGATCAGAGCTAAGTCTCTCTAAAAATAGCGTTTTTCTTTTAGATGTAAGTTTTAACCTGTTTGCCATAAACAAAACCGCCCGTAATAACAAAAAAATTCTTGTCAAATAAAATATAGCAATATCAGCCATGTACAGACATTATACAAAATATGTTATTTTGCGCTTGACATGTGTAGCCCAATGGGTTATAGTAGGATTAAACAATCAAACAAGGAGGAAACCATGAGACAGATTACCGAGGAAACATTTTTCGACGCTGTAAACGGAACTGCGTGTCCTCAGACATTTGCAGATGTAGTGAAAGCTGTTACAGAAAACGAATTCACCGACCCTGATGAGCCGTTTTTCTTCACAAGTGATGGTATAGGGTACAGCGCATCTGAAATAAAAGACATGGTTTGTTACTTTTATAGCTGGGATTTAATACGCGATCGGCATGGAAAGCAAAGTGCGCGTAATCGAGCAAGGAAAACCATAAGGAAAGAGGCAAGATAATGAAAGTATCGACCGCATTGAACCGCATCGAAGTGTGCCGCGATATGGAGCAAGTACGGGCTGAATTGGAAAGGATACGCGAGGACTTGGAATTGGAAGCCATAAAAGCGGGTAAGGTACGAATTGTGGATAGACGTACGGATGCAGGTACGAAAAAGATTAAAGTGACGCCATACGGAGACTATGTCGGGGTGTATCGAAGCGATACTGGATCTTGGATTGTGCTGCATATACCAACCGGATTGGCTTTTCGCGCCCTCTTGACTAAAGCTGACGCCACTCGAATGGCGCGGAAGTTGTGCCGGCGATACGTCAAGGACGAGCTGAACAACCCGGACGCGGGCGCCATGGTCGAGCAATTGGGCGATGAATTGAAACAGATATGCCGGGGGAGTTGAATACACACCATGAACGCTATTAAAGCATATTTACGTATTGGTTGGTTGAGAAAAGTCGGGTCCGGGTTGGTATTAACCAAAAAATGGTTTGGGAAATAAACATTAAACCCAAGCCGCAGCCCATACCAGGCGTTAAGGAGGTCACCAATGCAAAGGGGAACTAAAGAATTTTACGAAATTCAAAAGAGTTTTGAGAAAGCAGTCGATGGGGGCCACCTTGGGTATCTTCCAAGTGACTTCACAAAGGAAAATGGTCCATCTATTACGTTCTACGCTAATGGATCTGTTAACAGCGCATTTTTAGCATACATAGCTGGTTATGCAGCAGCAAAATGTGTTTATCAGAGCTGAGCTGTTACGTTGGTTTAAACAATAAACAATCAAACAGGAGGTTAAAATGCCAGAGTACACATTATTAGCAACATGCGGAGTACGTGCACCAGAAGGACGGCACCACAGCTTACTTGTGCCCCGAATGCCATAAGCTTGCTCAGAATATGCGGGATAGGCACTACAAGGAGCGCCAGGATTTTTTCGACGTTTAACGATGCTATCCCCTCGCGTTATAACTCGGGCATCCTCACACCCCTGGTTTGTGCGCGACCTGGGAGCCGGTACGATCCAAGCCCGACAAACGTATCGTCTCCCAGGCGGAGTGGAAGCGAACGACGAGCGGGTATTTAACGACCTTAACGAGCTTCTTCACTGGTTAGGCAGAAAGGAGATCTAAAGTGGCATCCAAAAAACAATCGAGAAAACAGGCTAAAATCAAGCTATGCAAAATCTTAACACTAAACAAATAAGAGCAAAGCTCGGCCTGAGTCAATCTCAGATGGCCGAGCTTTGCAACACGCATAAAAACACTGTCTCGAAGTGGGATCAGGGAAAGCGCGTCCCTACGGGTCCGGCGAGGCGTCTGCTTGAGCTGCTTGTTTTGTTCAAAGACTCCAGGCTTCTTAAAAAATATCTTAAGAGGCTTTAAAAATAAGCATTAAACGCCCAATCGCGCCTTCACCCAGGACACATATTCAATCAGGCTATCACACAGCTCGTTGATGGTATTGCAGATCCTGCCGATCTCCTCCTCCAACATACCAACTTGACGCCAAACTTCGCTGTCTCTGGAGGCCACGATATCATCCTTAGGGTCAGTCTGTTGTTCGATAATAGCCATGTCTTTTCCTTTCAGTTAAAGTGTTATTGTTCGCCCTCTGTTGTTGATCTTTTTTTGTCCCGCGTGGGCTTACGGGATTTATATGACTTGACAAACGCCTTCTTAAGTTCCGGAATTATTTTTACAAGACCAAGCGAAGCCCTGGAAATCACTTCTGAAAATTGGGCATGGTCAAAATGGAATGTAAAGCGGTCAGTACCCCAGCTTATCGAGGGGGATTGATCAAAACGAAAGCCGCTTATGGCGAGGAGACATTCTACGACTTCATGGAGTAGCACATTAAACAACTGCCACCATTCAGAGCGGTCGTAATCAATGCCGATTACAATGCGTGGAAGAGACGACCCTTCAAGCGTGGTATAGAACTCACCGCCTATCCCATTGCGAATGTAGATGTCCACTTTGTAATGACCAAAGTCTGTTGTGGTAAGTTTTTTTAACATCTTTTCTCATCACCCGATCAAACCATAAGCTTGTTTTTAGTGCGCGGTATATCTTGATGCCTTTCAAGCTTGTCAGCGGTTTCCCTGAGCGCGAGGATCATATCGTCTAGGTCGGCGTTAGAAACATAATTACCGGTTCCAGGACCGCCGAAATCGAACGTTAGCAGCGCAAACCCTGTATCAATACCCATGTCTTTGAAATATTGCTGGATGGCATTGGCTAAATTATTCAATATTTCCTCGGTGGTTAAATGCCCTTGTTCTTTGCTATTCATGGTATTTCCCCTCTATAATTTTGATAAAACTTGATTTTTTAGTAACCCACTCGAAATCAGCAATAAACTGTTTATGCCCTGGCGATGGAGCGACCTGGCCCATAAGAAAGGGGCTTCCGCGAATGTGTTTGAAAAAACCCTCCCAATATTCGATTGACCAGGATTTAAAGCCATTGCTTGATAGTCCGGACAACCAACGCGCTTTTAATTGTTTTTTGCGTTCTTCGGACAGTACTTTGATTTTAGGCAGTTCAGGCAATATGTCGTGATACAGATCTATGATTTTTTGATAAGGGCATTTTGGGATTTGATTTTCCCGGTCGCTTTCTGAAAGTTGAAACTCATCGAGTTTCGACATAGAGTCTTTTTCTGTTCTGTTCTGTTCTGTTCTGTTCTGTTCTGTAGGATATGGTATCGATATGGTATCGATATGGTATGCTGATAAGTCTATTTTGTAGTGCTCTAAAATGGGTCGGTTATATTCTATAAATAGCTTTAATTTAAGCGAATCCGAGCGAATAGAGTTAAGAGCAGAGATAGCGAATTTAGAGTTCTGGCATTGGTGTCTGAAAAAATTCTTTACCCAAACCATATTTTTGTCTTTATCCCATAAAATTCTGGTATCCAATTCCGAATATATGGTATCGATATGGTATCCTAACTCGAAAGAAATGCGTTTTTCAGATATTTCATATATGCCGGCAGGATTACAAACCTCATTGGTCCAAAAGTAAACAAAACCGAGTTTCGCTTTAAATGATAAATTTTCAAACCATGGATCTACCCAAGTTCCGGTATCAAATTTTCGATAAGTCATTTAATCACAATACCCATTTGATTTTTTGGTTTTTGTTTTAGAATACCTGACGGAATTCTGGCCTATCAGAAAACAATTTGAATCAAGTTCAAGTTTCCACATCGAACCCGCTGAACCCTTACGGTTTTTTAGTATCTTGCAAATCAGGTCTTCGTTATTTTTCCAGAGTCCGAGCATGAAATCAGCGGCTTCCTCGATAGCCCCGGAACCCCGCCCCATGGAAAGAGAAACTTCTGTGTTTCCATCCTCGCCTTGCCGGTTGATTTGCGACAAAACAATAACTGGAATATTTAAATATTTTGCCAGGTCTTTACTGCCGCGTGCAATTTTAGTAATTTGCTCGTATTCTTTCCCGGGCTCGTCGATTAGTTGCATGTAATCGATACCGATTAAGCCTATTTTTAATTGTTTTGAATCTTCAATGATTTTAATATATTGCTCTATATCTGATAGGCTGACCTTGGTTGGGACGACAAAGAAACGTTTAAGTTCATTTCTGAAGCGTTTCTCCAGGGCTGAGATTGAATCCTCATCGTTATTGGCGTAATGCTGTTCAATTTGATATCCGGGTGATCTATCAAATTGCTGCAGATATCTTTCCGCGATATTTGAAATAGGCATTTCTATCGAAAAGAATACGGACCCCCAGGCAGAGTTATTAACATAGTTTCTTAATAGATTTTGCAGCAATGCAGTTTTATAGGCTCCGGCCCTGGCGATTATGAACATAGTTTCACCACCGGCGACCCCCCTGATTCTCTTATCAATTTCTCCTATTCCAGTAATGAAACGATTGTTTTTCAAGGTCTTTACATATAAATCATATTCAAGCAGCATGCGCTTGGCATCATAAACGTTAGACAAATCAACTTTTCTTTTCCTGTTGATGAGCCCTGTTTCGCCGAGTTCGGAAATATACTTTGCTTCTTCAAGCAGATCTCCGATGTGATTATCGTTAAAACAATTCTGCATCAAATCGTTACATCTTGATATGATCTGCCTTTTTAATGCTTTTTCTTTTATGATTTTGCAATAATGGGTGATTGAATTGGCTACCGGAATTGTATTAATGAATTTGCTTATTTGAGTCAGCGCATCTATTACAGTGATTAAATCAATGGGCTTGTTTGTTGATGCAAGAGATTGAATTGAAATGAATATTTTTTGGTGTGCTGTTTTATAAAAATCAGATGGTTCCAGTGTCGCGCATGGTTCTTTATATCCCCCAAGCAAGCAGGATGAAATTATACTTTCTTCTGCTTCTATGTTGTGTGGAAGAATTTTACTCATGATTCCAATATCTCTATTATTCTATTCCTTAATGCTTCTTTAACCTCTTTCAATGTGGAAATTAATTTATGATCATCATTGAAACCATATCGTTTATTGATTAACGCGACATGCTTTCCTATAGCCGCTAACCTTTGAACTTTTTCTATTGGTTCCATCGGTGGTTTATCCATTTTTGTAGTGCCCTGGGACGCATGTGCTATGTTAATGAGCTATCAGGTAGGTAAATTAACCATGCGCCCAGGGCAAAATTTGAATTTAATAGTTTTAGAGCAGCACACTAACATAGCATCACCACTAAAACATAATTACAAGCGGATGTCAATTTTTATCAAATATATTCAAACTCGATCCGGTTTACATCCTTGGATGGATGCCACTTATTAGCTGCACAGAACATATTAACGAATTCGCGTGGACTCATTTCGGGGAATCCTTCAAGGATACAATCTGCCGCAGTTATTTTATTTAATGGCTCATGCCGGCAGGAAATAACCCTTATTAAACAAATGCGTTTGACTTTTTCACCCTTCTTGAGTCCCTGCGCCTTTTCGACAGCCTGCAAGATATCACCTGGTTTTAGAAAGTTCCATCCTACGCGGCGCGTGACTGTTTTTTCGCGACTCATGTTTCTTGGCATAATAATCCCCTTTGTCATTATTTTAGCGCGGCTGCCAATCCATAAACGCCTCAATAAATATTTTGGCTACCCAAGGATTGATTGAATTTCCGGCACCACGCAATAAGCCCACTCTTTTGGGTAGCCCTGGAGCCAGAGGGGAAAGAGCGGGTTCAATAGGTATCCTTCGTCTTTTTCCGTCTCTGCACTCGATATCTGTAGACTTTGACCAGGGAGTCCCTTGCGCCTGTCCTCCGATACATTCCCGCGTTTTTCCGAATCGTTCGCTCTCGTAGTTGGCCAGCCTGATATCGAAAGAGCCACATGCTGCAGATCCACCTGGCGCTTTTTCCCGTCCGGCGTCTTTCCTGTTGTGCTGGTGCCCGGTGGCGTTTTTCTTCCTCCATTCGGAGTGTTTGGCGTCGGCCACCCAAAACAATCTTTGCCTGATGTTCGGCGCACCGACGCCCGCAGAGCACAGATCGGCGGCCCCGAACACATATCCCATCGCTTCCAAGTCAAGACGTATTCCGGAGAGCCATTCACGCCCAGCTTTTGACGCAACCTGTTCCCCAAAAATTGTTGCAGGTCTGCACTGAGAGATAAGCCATCGAAAAGCGGGCCAAAGGTGTCTGTTGTCATTAACTCCTTGGCCTTTTCCGGCGATACTAAATGGCTGGCAAGGGCAACTTCCCGTCCACACGGGCTTGTCTTCCGGCCATCCAGCCAATCTGAGTGCGTAAGCCCATCCTCCAATGCCTGCGAAAAAGTGGCATTGCTTGTATCCTTGGAGTTCTTTAGGAGATATCTCTTTAATTGATCTGTCATCGACTTCCCCACATGGAATAAGCTTTGCTTTGATAAGATCCTTCAGCCACTTGGAACAAAATTTATCATTGTCGTTATAATAGTTCATTTATTTATTTTAGCGCGGCTGCCCACCGCACCATAAAGCGGGCAGCGCCATACAATCCGCGCATGTGTCAATCCTGGTTTCCCCCTTTCAACGTGTCACAATTGGTTGTGGTGCTGGCTCGGTCGCGCTAAACCTTCAGTATCATATGAATTTATCAGCGTATCAATCTTTGGAGACGAGGACGGCAGGCCTACGCATTTCAGAAAGTTCGCTACTGTGAAGATAAAATCCTTGCCGTCTTTGTTGATGTCGTTCGCTAACCAGCAGCATTGCTCCTCTGCGCTAAAATCGCATAATTTAAATTGTTTCCCGATTAGGTTGATGAAATTGGCTTGTTCGTCGCTTGACCAATGGATGAACGAAGCGGCAAGCTGCTCTGGGGTTAGGTTTATTTCTATTTCTGTCTTCATCGTTTCACACTCCCGGCTTTGGTTTTACTATGATATATTTTTTATCAACAACAATCGTCCTTGCAACTCTATATGATATTTTGTTTTAATCTCTAAGGTCTTCATCATAGTATTTTTCGAGAACTCTGCAAGCTCTTTTCAATTGCTCTGAAGTAAAACCATCTGTATTTTTATTTGTAAATCCACAGGCATGTTTAAGCACATGGGCATCCGAACAATTTCTTGCCAGTTTAAGCACATGGGCATGCGAACAATCTCTTGCCAGCTTCAAAAGCTTAACAATTAAAAAGGCACTTATGCCCGACCAAACAAGACCAAAAAGATATGTTTTTAAGTTTGATATGATTAGCCACCACAAAAACGCTTCTTTGGAAGTGGCGCCTATCGTACCTATGATTTCTGTAATCTGTTTCAACATTTCTATGTCCATCTTGATTTCTCCTTTTTGCTAATATATTTGTTTAGGTTTAACAACGATATACTTCTCATCAATAATATCCCTGAGCTTCTTATTCTCCTGGTTTAATTCTACTATTAACCGATCCTGGTCGTTTATCAATGCGTCCATATCGCTTATCTTAATCCAGCCGTAGCAGGCCAGAATGCCAATGATGATGATAGCTGCCGAAATCTTCATACTATTTCTTTTTATTATCGAGGTTAAGGCAAATGGAAGAAACAGACCACAGCCCCCACTCAAGGCTCCCGTTTATCGCGTAAACCAACCATTTCGTTCCACGGGTTTACGCCCGGCTCCTTGTTTTTATACACCCAATTGGGTTGTATGTCGGCCCATGACCACGGTTCTGCGCCATCAACGTGGAGGATGAATTTCGGTCTTTCCATCGGCATTTCAGGGTGATTGAGATCAAGTAGAATTTTTTCAATCTCTGCCGCGATGAACTGCTTTTCCGATTTACTAAACATGATAATCCTCCCTTAATTCTATTGATTTATTTTTCCAGCTCAAAGTTAAGACCTATTGAAGAAGCCGACCACATCCCCCATTCCAAGCTCCCGTAACCATGGCGGTCGATCATCTTCAGGTCGTCACCTTCTCCGCGCACATTATCCCACATCGGGTATGTTGCAGTCTCAAAGGCAACTCCGGCGTTATAGCCACGCCAGAATTTTCCTTTAGCGCCGAGTGCTTTTGCCGCCCAACCGACGCCATTTGCAGTAAGGAACCCCGCACGTCCGAACCACGCCGCCTCAGAATCGGTAAGTTCGTCATTTGTTATTTCGCTGAGGCCTTCGAAGTGGAGCTCATGCCCCATTATAGCCATCGCCACGAAATGCCCGGCAGCATGGACAACGAATGCTGTCCCGACACCGGCCGCCATTTCCAGGGTAGGGTGTTGAAAATCTTCTCCTCTTATCCCGTTATAGGTGTATCCTGAGCACCCGCCAAGAAGAATTAGGAAAAATATGCATCCTCCAAATAAGGCCACGCAGAATATTAGTTTTTTAAAAAGATCGCAGATTTCTTGCAAAAGACGTATGATTGCTTGTTGCTCATTCATTTTAAAACCTCCTGCATGGTTAGCCGTTACTTTTCGTATTCGATACCATTCTCATCGAGCCACTTCTCACATAGCTCGATCATGCCGTCGCAAGCGGACCGTGCTTGCTTGATCGTTTTCGCTTTTTTCCAAAAATAATAAGGGGACTTTTCACGTTCGCAGGGTATATGATCAGGACCTTTTCTTGGCCAATCCAACGGACATCTTTCACACTCACTGTCCTCATTAAAGAAATATTCACAAAGCGGGCATCCGTGTTTGATGCTCCTGCAAAGGCCTGCCAATTCCGCAATCTCTGACTTCATGCCCCAAAGCCGGTATAACTTAATATACTTTGATGCGATAATCCCTTCGACATAATAAATCTGCCAAAGCGAACGCACATCAAGAACTATTTCTGCTATTTGTGATTTATTCATCTCGGCCTCACTTTCCCAATATATAAAGCGCGTTCGCCCCCAGCCCCTGGAAATATTCTTTATTTTCTTTAAGCCATGATAGCATCTTGTTTATCTTTTCATCATCCATATCGGGAAAAACCTTCGGAAGTCTTTGGGAATAATCGAAAATCATTTTATCCCCGCATCCCCAGTTGAAATCAACCGATTCCGTGTGGATTGTTTTTAGGCCATATTTTTTGGCTATCTTTCTTATCCAGTTGGGGCTTATTTCATGTTTGTCGGTAAGGCTCATAGGGGCATCGAAAAGATATTTAAGAGCGACCCAGATAAAGCCACGGGGATTTATAAACAGGGGGCAGGTTATCACCAGGCGGGAACCTTTGGACATGATGTTCTTGACGATATAACCTATTGTGTCGTCTGGATTGTTGAAGTGTTCAAGCACTCCTACCATGACGATAAAATCATATTCCTTATGATTGCCGAGCATTTTAAGCTCTGAAGCATAAAAGACAAGATTTGACAAACAATATTTCCCGCAGGCTGCTTGGATAGCAGCTCCGCTTGCGTCAGCCGCAACAACCAATTTAGCCCCACAGGATGCCATCCAGGCGGCGAAATCACCAGTGCCACAGCCTATTTCAAGCACCGTTTTCCCCTGCAGATCAATATTTCTAAGTATAGCCAGGCGCTCTTCAACCGGCAGAAACGTCCAGAATTTTTCTTCTCCGTCCGCATAGACCTGATTGTATTTTTCGATAAGATCTTTGTCTGTGTCTGCGTTCATGGTTGTCCTTTCTTTTTTAAGGGGCTGTCGGAAGACCCCAATAGTGGCAGGTATTGCAAAGAGGGACCTCGTTGCGCCTACCTTCAAAGTGTTTTCTGATCATTTCCGTGCGGATCTCACCGGATAAAAGGTCTGCTATACTGTGTTCATTGACATTACCGAGGCAGTTTAGCCCTTCAGGGTTAAAGCGCACACAAGGGAATAGGTTCCCATGGCGGTCTATGGCAGGGTGATGCAGCAGGTCGAGGCAAACGCCTATTTCCGGCATGGTTACTTGTTTTTGATAGTCTCTGCTCATTTCCGGCGCATGAAATATACGTGGGATGATATCGATCCCGTACTCTCCGGCGAGTTGATAAAAAGAAAGCGGGATTTCTCCCAGGGCGCGGATGTTTATTTTCTGTTGTGGGAAAAAACCGAGAAATCTATTCGTCTCCATAAAGAACCTAATCTGCGCCATCTGTCGATCATAATTCTCTTGTGAATCTCCCTGGATTACGGAAACTGTTATGGAAGAGAAATGTTCCAGGTCATCAGCTTTTTTACCCAACAAAAGACCATTTGTATCCATGCAAGCGAATGCACCCATGCCTCTTATAGTACAGCTTGCAGCAAAAAGAAAATTAGAAAGTGTCGGCTCCCCATTCCAGTGGAGTTGAACGACCATGCCGGCCTCAATCTGTTCTACTATTTTAGCAAAAGTATTCCACTCCATATCGCCCATCGTTGATTCATAATCAAGGTTTTCTTTCTCCAGCTTGCGGCGGCCGCACATGTGGCATTTCTTGTTACAGCGGCTTGTCAACTCTATGTTTATCGTGCTGATTCCCAACATCTTTTATACCTCCCTAAACCCTCTGAAAGTCAATGGGTCGACTTCTCCTGAGTAGAATTTAAGCATCTCCCCATATTGCCGCGACTGCTTGTTATCAATATAATTATCATATATATATTTATTCGCGCCGCACAACATTCGGTTTGCTTCTTCGTTCGTGATGCCGTCCATGAAATGATAAGAGAAAAGATCTGAGTTAACATGATGATCATAGAAATCATCAATCCCGGTGCATCTTCCTTCTGCGACAAGCATATTAAAAAGCTCTGTTCCCGGGTATGGCGTGACAGGTCGTATCGTTCTAAGCTCCGTGCCGTCAGAATGACCGACTATAAATTTCTGTGCATCCATCAGGCTTCCAAAATCATCGCCTGGATTGCCCCACATAAAATTAAGACCCGGCGTCATGCCATTTTTTATCGTAGCCTCAACACCGTCCCTGATCTGTTCGACTGTCTGCTTCTTGTTGATATTGTTTAAGGCTTCCTGGCTCATGGACTCGCAGCCGTAATTAATATAGCGAAATCCGGTTGCCTTCATCATCCTGAGCACGTCATGATCTCCTGCAGCGACATTAAGGCGACCGTTGCAATCGAAGAAAAGATCGATGCCTATTTCCTCTTGCAGATCCTGGAGGGCACGGCACCATTCTTTCGTTATAGATGGGGATATCATTAAAAGCTCGTCGGAAAACTGGAAATGCCTGATGCCGTCTTCTATGGCATAGCGTTTGATATCTTTTATGACATTGGCGACATCATAGCGCAAAAAGTCGCAGCCCATGCGGAAGCAAAATGCACAATTATATGGGCAGCCGCGCCCGGATAGTATTTGGATAGCAAATTCGTTTTCTTTTGTGTTGGGGAAGCGGATTCTTTTATAGACATCAAAGCCAACAAAGCCGCCATAATATTGAGATACATCCATATTGTAGCCGAGGCTCTCATAAATCCCTGGTTTCATTCCATTCTTGAGCCACAATGGAAAGCTGTTGTCAGCAGATCCTGTAAAAACAGCATCTGCCCCGAGTTTCTCTAAATAATAAAGGGGGTCTGCGCTTGGCCCATGCCCGCCGATAACAAAATGAATTGAATCTCTATTGGGGTGGTTTTTAATGACTTCGGCTATCTTTAATGCTTCCTGGTGCGGCCAGTACCCGGAGATAAACCCGAGGGCGACGACGCCAGGTTCTTCTTGGTGTAAAACTTCATATGGTGGTATTCTTGAGAAATTAAAATCCAAAATGGAGATATCATGCCCGCCGATATCTTCAATGCACGAATATAAATGAAAAAGATTTTGCGGAAGGACCGGCCACCGGCTGCCGTTATCATAATTTATTAAAAAGATTTCCATCCTGTCGCCTCTATTCTAAATGGTTGATTACATCAGACACCGACCTTGCCACAAAAGCTATACCGCCCTCGATGTTTACCTTGTCAATAAAAGCTTGCTGGTAGTCTGAGAGCTTTCCTTTTTTGGTCTTTACTTCTATGGCAAGAAACCTTCCGTTAAAAATACCAATGATATCAGAGACTCCCTTCGCCGATCCCAGGCCCTGCCATTGCTTGAAATGAAATATGTTCCTCGATTTGAGATAGTACCTGATCGACCTTGTGATATCAGCCTCTTTTGGTTCCGGTAGCCCGGTAATGTTACTCGGCTTTTTCATGAGCATCCCCTAAGAGTCCATCGGCTTCCTTGTGAATCGATGCCCTGATAAACTGTGAAAGGTTCCCTTTGCCTGCCTGGGCGTGTGAGTGCAGATCCGCAGCTTTTTGGAATCGTTCCTTTTCGTCCGGATAGACCCAGAATGTTATTTGTATTTCTCGCATATAAGTTATTTCCTCCTTTTTTTATCTTGACAAGAGATATCAAATTGTATAGAGTCTGTCAAGAAATAATACAAAACAAATACAGGATTGATAAAAATGGTTCCTAATTATCTTGAACAACCGGAAGGCTGGAATCAGGGAATCTATGACTTGGAATCCTACGAGCAATATGCATCCATCCCCGCTCTAAGATCCTCTGAATTAAAGCCGCTAAGAAAAAGCGCCGCCCATTTTAAGGCATCGTTCGAATATAAAAAGCCTGTTTCCGCTCAATTGCAAAAATCATTTGATAGAGGCAAAGCGTTTGATATTCTAATTTTAGGCGGACGCGATGCGCTGGACCAAGCAGTTGTTATCGATCCGGGCTATCATCGCAACAGTAATAAGTATAAGGACTGGGCCGAGGCAAACAGTGACAGGCTTATTTTAACCGCCGAGGACTACAAAAACACCATAGCCATGGCCGAAGCCGCATTTAATAAGGAAAGATTTTCCGAGATCTTTAACGGGCCCGGCTACCGTCACAAAGTCGTTGTCTGGCAGGATTTAAGCACAGGATTGTGGTGCAAGGCTGAAATAGATTTTATCCGCGAGGGCACCCCCGGCGCCGTGGTTGATTTAAAATCAACAGCAGATGCTGGTTTCTGGTTCTTTTGCAGAAACGCCCGGCGTATTGGCTATGCAAATCAGGGGGCATTTTATCTCGACGGTCTCACGCAGGTAACAGGCCTGGTACATTCCGAATTTTATCTTGCCGCAGTTGAAGTTAACCCGCCGTTCGAAAGCCACGTCTTTAAAGTACCCCGTGACCAGATCGACAGGGCCCAGCTCGACAACGAAGAAAATATGCAGACTCTTGTATATTGTCTAACTAATGACATATGGCCTGGCTACCCGGACCAGATAGTTGATCTGGAAAGCGGCCACTATTTTGACGAAGAATATTTAACTGAAGAAGAAATGGAGGAATTCAATGACGCAAGCAACTTCTGAAACAACGGAGATTGTAAAAACCCAGCCGCTACCGCCTGAACTGCGGGCGCAAATGCTCAATGATCAGCGCTCCTTATTTTTAAACGTGGCGAAGTTCGAGCAGATGCAAAGAGCCGCCCAGATGCTGGCAAGAGCAACTTTTATCCCTGATGAATTTCGAAACAATATAGGTAACGTTATGATCGCCCTCAATCTGGCCGAACGAATGAACACAGATCCGGTCATATTGATGCAGGTCATGTATGTTGTAAAAGGACGCCCCGGCTTCGAAGGGAAATTTCTAAGTGCGCTTGTTAACAATTCAGGCCGCTATGAGGGTAAGCTCAAATACGAATGGAAAGGGGAGCCGGGCAAGCCTGAATGGGGATGCCGCGCTTATGCCATTTTAAGGGGTACCGACGAGCGCGTAAACGGCCCATGGTGTGACTGGAAAATGGTCGTCGCCGAGGGATGGAATAAGCCAAAGGGCGGCAACAAGCCAGGGTCGACCCCACAAAAAAGCAAGTGGGAAACCATGCCTGAGCTCATGTTCATGTATCGGGCCGCAAGCTTCTTCTGCAACACGCATGACTCAGACCTGAAAATGGGTATGGCAACCGTTGAGGAGCTGGAAGACATTCACCACGACGCCGACCTTTTCAAGCAGCCAGACGGCACCTTCGCGGCCGGTAACGACCCTGGAGATAAAACCGCCGCTGATATCTACGGGAAAACACAGGAGCCCCCGAAAAATGATGCTACTGAACAAGATGCTCCAGCTCCTGGCGAAGGAGATTCTGACCTTGGAGAAAACGAGAGTGAAGAAGGCCTGGAAAAAGTCGAGGAGGAAACAAAGAAGGAGCCCAGTCCCGAAGCGCCGAAATGGAACCCCCTGGAAGAGCCGGTAAAACAGCGTTATTTCCCAGATAAAAAGGAGATCCTTGAGCGCGTTGCTAAGGAAAGGGGGCTCCAAGTCGATGAGCTCGCCGCTAAAAACGACTATCAGACTATCCATCAGATGATTCTGTCATCGGCAAGCGGCGTACCGATGGATGAGATTTTGGATGATGGGAAGGGCGAGGAGCAGCCTCCGCAAGAAGACGATGCTCCACCTGAAGAAGGCCCCCCGATGGAACCAAGCCAAGAATCAGACGGCGGAATCAGGAGCCTGTGTTTCCGGTATAAAAAGCAATGGCCGGATCTGTGGAAAATGGGTGCCAAGAATAAAGGCATCGATCCCAAGGCAATGATCAGCGATATTTCAATTCAAAACTGCAAGGTGCTGGCCAGGGAAGTTGAATCGTTGATCGATCTGCGAAATAGCCAGGAAGGCATGAACAACGATTCCATAGATGGCAAATTTTAGATTGTTTTATGCTGACCGTGGCGGAAAATAAGCAGGTAACCAAAAATGAGCAACCGAACAACAATCAGGCTTGTCCCTGTGGCCCAACGCACGGCACGTGAATGGATCAGGGCAACGCATCGTCACCTTAAGCCTCCGGTTGGCGACTTATACCGGGTTGGTCTTGAAGTCGATGGAGATCTGGTTGCTGTAGGAATCGCTGGCCGTCCATGCCGTATGTTACAGGACGGGACAACCGCTGAGTTTATTCGCGTTGCTTCTGCGGCTGATATTGAGGTAAATGCATGCTCCCGCTTATACGGCGCATTGCGGCGAGCTGGCAAAGCGCTTGGTTATAGGCGTTTCGTGACCTACACATTGGAACGCGAACCGGGCACTAGCCTCAGGGCATCTGGATTTTATGATGATGGACTGACGGCGGGTGGTGAGTGGGACCGCCCGAGCAGACCACGCGCGGCCGCAGAGCAACCAGGGAAAAAACGTCGCTGGATCTGGCCGAGTAGAAACAGCGGCGCGTGGGATGACACACAGCCATTAATTAACAACGGAGGTTGAAAACCATGTCAGAAGAACTAAGAAAGTACATCGAATCGAGGGTTAAAACCATGTCAGAAGAACTAAGAAAGTACATCGAATCGAGGGTTGATGGAGAAAAGCTATCAGTTATCAACATGCTCGGCGGCGCGGTGCTTGAGGGGCTCGATATAGCGATCATCGAGTGCGTCGAAAACATGGCCGACATCAACTACAAGACCAACGCCAACCGCCAGGTAGTCTTAAAGATCAACATGAAGCCCCTGGACGACAGCCGGACGTTGTTTCACTACGACTTTGACATCGACACCAAACGGGCCAAGCGCGAACCTGTGGCGAACACCGGCACCGCTGAAATCCGCGTTGACGGCACAGATGGAGTCTACGCCAAAGAGCGTAACCAGAAGCAGGCCAACCTTCCCCTTGAAGACGGGAAGGTTACGCCGATCAGGAAATCCAAATAAACCCAGAAAACAGAAAAGGAGTAAGCAAAGATGATCGCAGCAGCAATCGACAGGATCTTAGGGGTTGGTCATGTCTAAAATTTTTAAAGTAGGCGACCGTGTGCGTTTGCGTTATCTTCTTCCTCATTACGGCAGAGATAGTCGCAATAACCCATTGTGGGGCGGGAGGTACGGCAAA